>NZ_RCSQ01000021.1:0-54929 GCF_004103255.1 Pseudoalteromonas sp. PS5 | reverse complement strand
TATTTAGTTGTTCTAAAATAAGAAATTTTTAACGCTGTTAGCGTCAGATTCGCTCCTTCAAGTTGAGCAAGTATCGAGGCGAGTTGGTATAATGGTGCTAGGCAGCCTTTGGCAGCCTAGCGCTTGTAGCGCTTAGCATTTTCCTGCAATTGCGCTAGCAAATTAGCCTTTCTCGCGAAGGTATTGGTTTAACTCAGTTATATCAACGCTATAAATATTCATAAGGCCATTATGGATCCTTCCCTGTCGCTGAAGCAATTCATCATAATTGTTTACAGCTTTCACATCTGGGTTTTTATCACTGGAGAAAAACAAAGTATTACCATCAGCTGATAGAATCGGATCTGAGTCCATACGGCGCGAATTGATTTTATCGCCTAGATTTATCGGTTTTCCCCACTTCCCCTCTTTTTGTTTAACCGATACATGTAAATCGTAGTGACCAAAGCCCCCCGGTCTCATTGACGTGAAAAATAGTAGTTTTCCGTCCGTTGAAACCTCAGGGTCAGCATCACTTGCTGTGGAATTGAGCTCTGAAATCTCAATTGGCGCTTGATATCCATCGGGGTGGTACTTAGAAAGGAAAAGGTCTACGCTGCCCGTTGTTCCTTTTATAATAGATGAGAAGTAGATATCTTTATTAGTGTGTACAGTTGGGTAGATCACAGTATGATCTCCGTTAATTTTGCCAGGCACTAACTCGGGTTGGCCAAATTTATCACCATCATAGCTGACTTGCCACATCTGAAAGGTGCCATTTTCCACATTATCTACCGGCCTTCTGGAAGTAAAATAAAATGTGTTACTGTCTTTGGAGAAGTACGGATTAGTATCGTGAAATTCGCCACTGAATGGAAGTAATGTTGGGGTTTGCCAAGCCCCCCCTTGTTTATGAGAAATGACTAGAGCACTGTGTGAAAATTGGGCTAACGCTCTAACAAACGCAAACTTTTTACCATCTGGAGACAAACTAGAGCCGTACTCAAATTGATTCGTCGATACTATGTTTGGCGCAAATAAACTTGGCTCTAGGTTGTTTAAAATCATAGCTAACTTGTCATCAGCTTGTACTGACCAATGCACAGAAATTGCGGAAATCAATAACCCTATTTTAGCGACTGCTTTACGCTTTATCATATAAATATCCTTTCTTATTATCGTACACTTTATTTACTTTTTGATAATTGTATGTGTGTTGAATCGAACTTCTTGAAAAGTAACTTTGTCGCCAAATAATATTATCAAAACAAAACTGAAAAAAACGACAACCCTACATGACTTATCGATGTACAGAAACTTAATAAAAATACCTCATTAAGGTACGTTGATTTTTAAAAGTCGGGTTGGTTTTACAGTAATTTATCATGTATTTGAGCGACATAGCGCTAATACAGTGTATGTTATGCCACATAAATCAGCAGAAAGACACCATACCTGCTTATCCTCAGTGACTTGCTCACCGCCCAAATATTTATCACCTACGAATTTCAGCTCTTTTCTGGCACAGCTATTGCTTATAAAAACACAGATGTCATTTTTTTGATTTGGAGTTTTTTATGGAATTTGCGTTACTTGCTATCTTGGCTCTAGTGGTCGTTGCTTCCATTGTCGCTTCTAAGTACACCGATGTGGGTGGCAATCCTTATCCGTTCAACCGCAAAGAATCTGTTTTTACTACTGTCGAAGCGTCGTTTTTGCATTTACTAGAACGTGCTGTTGGCGACAAGTATAAAATTGTAAGTCGGATAAAGCTAATTGATGTAATTGAATGTAAACCTGGTATTTCACAAAAAGCACGCCGTGCCGCGGTGACTAAAGCAAAAAACAAGCAGCTTGATTACGTGCTTGTAGATAAAGAAACACTGAAAATTGTTGCCGCTGTTGACTTGGTTAATAACGCCAATAAAAACGGCCACAAAGCGCAAAAGGATTGGTTTGTCAGTGGCGCGTTAGAGTCAGCTGGTATTCCGCACATTCGTATGAAGATCAAAAGCGGCTACCAAAGCGCAGAAGTCAGAGCTGCTATCTTGTTCAAGTTAGGACAAAAAGTGGAAATGCCGAAGAAAACCAGAAACCGTACATACAAACCCGCGGTATTATCTCCTTCACAAGCAAAGGCACAATCCACCCAATTGGCTGAAATTTAGCAAAACGGGCACTAGCCCGTTTTTTGTTTTACCTATCTTCCCCCCTTTCGTATAATAAAAATAACGTTGAAATTGGGGTTTCCCCACTACAAATTAGGAATCTTTTCATGAAAGTAGGCATTATTGGCGCAATGGAGCAAGAAGTTACCATTTTGCGTAACACTATGGAAAACCCGCAAACATTGACCAAAGGTGGCTTTACTTTTTATACCGGTAAACTGGCAGGACACGATGTGACGCTGGTACAGTCAGGTATTGGTAAAGTAGCAGCAACGGTTGCAACAACTCTGCTTATCGATAACTTTACACCAGATTGCGTAATTAATACGGGATCTGCTGGGGGCTTTGACCCCTCACTCAACGTAGGGGATGTCGTCATTTCAAGCGAAGTTCGCCACCATGACGTTGACGTAACGGCATTCGGTTACGAAATAGGCCAAGTACCACAAATGCCTGCTGCTTTCACTTCACATGCTAAGCTAGTTGAAGCTGCGAAGCAGAGCGTTAGTGAACTTGAAGGTATTCAAACTATGGTTGGCCTTATCTGTACTGGTGACTCATTTATGTGCGATCCTGTTCGTATTGATAAAGCTCGTGCAGACTTCCCAACGATGCTTGCTGTAGAAATGGAAGGGGCAGCTATTGCACAGGCTTGTCATTCTTTAGATACACCATTTGTAGTGATCCGCTCGTTATCGGATATAGCCGGCAAAGAATCACCGCAGTCATTCGAAGAATATTTAGAAGTCGCTTCTGTGAACTCTTCAAAAATGGTGATGGCACTACTTACCAAGCTAGATAAGGTTACGCTTTAGTGCTAGAGAACTTGCTTCAGGTCCATGAGGGCCTGATCATTTTTTTAGTTGCTGTTTTTGCCAGCCTCGGGGTCAGGCTATCCACGGTTTATCATCCAAACCTTATTCTCACCCTTATTTTTAAGGCGGTTGCCAACAAAGTATACCGCGCAAAAGCACCGCCGCGTTATCAACTGTTATCCGGTACACTCGGAGCTTTACTCCCTACATTAACTATCACTGTATTGACTTATGCCATCGTGAGTTTTGCTTTTTATCCCAACTGGCTTGGTGGCCTCGTGTTATTTTTATGTTTGGATATTAGCCATGAAAACCGCGCTAAACGTATTGCTGCGCTCATTAAATCAAAACAAAAGGTGACAGCACGAGCGGTGTTACAAGGGATAGTAGCACGGGATGTCGAGAGACTGACGGATCTGGGAATTTGTAAAGCGGCTATCGATAGCACGGCTTTGAATACTCTGCGCCATTTTTTTGTTGTTGCACTGCTTTATCTAATTGCAGGCCCATACGTCACACTTTTTTATAAGCTGCTTTTGCTATGTGATCATGCCTGGCGTCAAATTATGCAGCCGACAAACCGCTTTATGGCAAATCTTAGCCGCGCAATATGGCTGATTGAATTTGTGCCTATCCGATTATTAGTTGTCTGCTTTTCGTTGTTGCTCAGGCCAAAACAAACTTGGCACTATATTAAATACTATGGTCGCCACTTTAATCAAACAAACTCAGGTTGGGCACTGAGCTTTTTTGCGGCAAATTTACAAACTCAGCTTGCGGGGCCACGCTTTTATTTTGGTGCTCGCGTTGAGGTAATGCGCATAGGTGCCAAATCGCAACCGACAGCTGATCATATTCAGCACCTACTCGGACTGCTCAATCAAATGCGCTGGCTATTTATTGCGACGACGACACTGCTATACGTAATGACTAACTTTGCCAGCTTGATGCTGTAGAGCTAAAAACAAATACAAAAAAGGCCAGTAATATACTGACCTTTTCTCTTCGCAAATGGATAAACTATTTTAGTTCACAGTTACTTTAGCAAACTTACGCTTACCAACTTGGTAGATCTCGCAAGAATCTTTAGCAACTTCTAATTTCGTATCCGTTATTTTGTCTTCACCATTTAACTTCACCGCGCCTTGCTTAATCATTCGCATTGCCTCTGAAGTACTTGCGACTAAACCAGCCTCTTTCAATAAGTTAGTGATAAACGTGCTTTCACCTTCAATGGTAATTGTGACCTCTGGGATCTCATCAGGTAAGGCATTTTTTTGGAAACGCTTGATAAAATCTTGATGTGCCGCTTCAGCGTCTGCTTCACTATGGAATCGCGCAATCATTTCTTTTGCAAATTCAATTTTAATATCACGAGGGTTACGACCACCAGCCACTTCTTCTTTAAGTGCAGCGATATCATCCAACGTCTTCGCGCTTAGCAACTCATAGTAACGCCACATTAAGTCATCAGAAATCGACATTACTTTACCAAACATATCATTTGGCGCATCCGTAATACCGATGTAATTACCCAATGACTTCGACATTTTCTGAACGCCATCAGTCCCTTCCAATAGCGGCATCATGAGTACTGTTTGTGGCTTTTGACCTTCATCTTTTTGTAACTCACGACCCATAAGTAGATTGAAGCGCTGATCAGTGCCGCCAAGCTCAACATCTGCTTCTAACGCAACAGAATCCCAACCTTGTACCAGTGGATACAAAAACTCATGAATTGCGATTGCTTGACCATTTGCATAACGCTTTTTGAAGTCATCACGTTCAAGCATACGAGCGACTGTTTGACGCGCAGCTAGTTTGATCATACCCGCGGTACCCAGCTTCTCCATCCATTCAGAGTTGAATGCTACTGTGGTTTTCGCAGGGTCAAGGATCTTGAATACCTGCTCTTTGTAAGTTTCTGCATTTGCCAATACATCTTCGCGTGTTAGTGGTTTTCGAGTGACATTTTTGCCAGTTGGGTCGCCAATCATCCCCGTAAAATCACCAATCAAGAAAATAACCTCATGACCTAAGTCTTGAAAGGTTTTCATTTTATTAATTAGCACTGTGTGACCCAAGTGCAAATCAGGTGCCGTTGGATCGAAACCTGCTTTGATACGCAGTTTTTTACCTGACTTCAACTTTTCCTTTAATTCATCTTGTAGCAGAATTTCTTCTGCACCACGGCTAATCTCTGCAAATGCAGTTTCTAAATCCACAATTCTCACTCCAACAGCTATAACTTGTAATCGACCGATTCTAGCCTATATTTATCCGAGTTTAAATGCACAAAACGCTGGTATTACGGGTTTATTACGTATATCCTGCAATATTATCAACAATAATTCTTGACAGCAGAAAAGGCGCATTATGGTTCACGTTGTTCATAAGCTCCCCAAAAAGCACAAAGTGCTCATCATCGGCTTCCTATCTGCGATGGTCGGAATTGCCCTGATCCCTTCTGAAAAAGCAACCGCTTCTAAAGATAATGACGAAAAAGCCTTAGAAGTTGGAAAACGTTATGAGTTACCGGTAAAAATATCTGAAAAAACAGAGCAACTTACTGAATTAGATGCAGCACCAGCCGTCGCACCTGAATCTGTATCTCAACAGCCTGAATTTGAATTTAAAGATCACAAAGTAAAGACTGGTGACAGTCTCGCTGTTATTTTTAAACGTGCTGGTTATTCGGCTCAAACGTTACATAATCTGGTCAATACCAACGCCGAAACTCGAAAGCTGACTAAAATCCACCCAGGTGAAGTGCTTAGCTTTGCCAGTAATGAAAGTGGTGAATTAGCGCAATTAAAATATATTTTATCTAAAACTGATACCTTGCTGGTTACGCTAAACGGCGAGGGGAGCTACGAAACAAAAATCGAAAGCAAAGAAATTGAAACACGCGAAAAATCAGCGGGTGGTAAAATCAATTCTAGTTTTTGGAGCGCGGGTATCTCAGCGGGGCTTAGCGAACGCCAGATAATGAACTTCGCTGATATTTTTGGTTGGGATGTCGATTTTGCAAACGACATTCGTAAGGGCGATTCTTTCGCTCTGGTATTTGAAAAACACTATGTGGATGGTGAAGAGATAGGTAACGGTAAAATAATTGCCGCGGAGTTTATCAATCAGGGCGAACGCTACAGTGCTATTCGCCATACTGATGACGAATTCTATACCGCTGAAGGGCGCAGCATGAAAAAAGCCTTCTTAAGAGCGCCTGTAAACTTCAAGTACATTAGCTCGAGCTTCAATCCTCGCCGCCTCCACCCTGTAACAGGCAGAGTATCTTCTCATAATGGCATAGACTACGCTGCACGTGTTGGTACACCGGTTGTCTCAGCGGGTAATGGTAAGGTACTAAAGTCTGGTTATAACAGACTCAATGGTAACTACGTATTCATTCAACACGGCAGTAAATACGTAACAAAATACCTCCACCTGAATAAGCGCGCAGTAAAAACAGGCCAGAAAGTAAAGCAAGGCCAAAAAATTGGTACTGTAGGCGCAACAGGACGAGTCACCGGACCACATTTGCATTATGAATTCTTGGTAAATGGTGTTCACCGTAATCCTAGGACTGTGAAATTACCAAAATCAGAGCCTCTCCCGCAAGTTGAGCTAGCTAAATTCAAGCCTGTAGCTGAAATGATGTTAGCCAAGCTTGAACGTAATCGAGAGCTAATGCTTGCAGCGACAAGCAAAGACTAACTACAGCTTGTTCTCTAGCAGCTGTTATCCCTTGCTACAGTGTTTAAGTTGTTTGCAATAGACCAAAAAAGGTAGCTAAGGCTACCTTTTTAGTATGTAGGAAGAAGCTTTATTTTTGCGAAAACAAAGCCAGTGCACTATTGGTCATTGCCCGAACGCCTGTGGCAATGGCGATAGGATAGTCTGGAGCAAATTTACTAGAGTGCAAAGAAGGTAAAGGCTCACCACTTTTTTGCGCGGCATCGAATACCGCTTGATTCACACCGCCTAGCCAAAAAATGGTGATGGGTATATTCTCATCTGTACGGCCAAACAATCCAAAGTCCTCGCCTGCCATTACCGGCTGAGATAAATCGACATTTTCTGCACCAATTTCCTGCTTAATCGCCACCGTCACAAATTTCGCTAATTCCGGGTTATTATACGTAGAAGGAATACTTTCACTGTCATGTACAATCACTTCAGGTAACAATTCGTCAGTTAAACCAGCGCTGTGAGCCACACCAGCCGTAAGACGTTTTATTGCGGCTATTTGCTGGTTACGAACATCTGGATTATAAGAGCGTAATGTAAGCTGTAACTTAACTTCATTTGAAATGATATTATGTTTGGCACCACCGTGAATAGAGCCTACTGTGATCACAGAAGGCTCTAGAGGAGATACTTCCCGTGAGGTAATGGTTTGCAAACCCAGTACAATGCGAGAAGCTAACACAATAGGATCCACTGTTGTATGCGGATAGGCACCATGCCCTCCTTTTCCTTTAACAATAATGTCAACCGAGTCCACATTTGCTAATGCGTATCCTGGTGCAATGGCCACTTTGCCCGCGGCAAGACTGGCACTCACATGCAATGCTAAGACATGATCTGGAGTGGGAAAATCATCATATAAGCCTGCTTTTAACATGGCTTTTGCTCCGCCTCCTACCTCTTCTGCGGGCTGAGCGACTAACATCAACGTCCCTTGCCACTTATCTCTATTGAGCATGAGCTGCTGCGCTGTGCCTATCAAGCTTGTCATATGAATATCATGGCCACAGCCATGCATCACCCCAACCGTTTGACCAGCCTCATCTTTTACTTTTATTTTTGATGCGTATGCTTTTCCTGTCTCTTCAACTATCGGCAAAGCATCAGTATCAGCTCGTATCATTACCGCTGGCCCTTCACCGTTTCTCAATAAACCGACAACCCCAAAACCACCGATATTTTCTGTCACATCAAAGCCTAAGGCACGCATCTCTTTTGCAAGGCGGTGCGCTGTTTTTTCTTCTTTGTAGGACAGCTCTGGGTGTTGATGCAAATGCAAATATAAAGATTCAAGTGTCGGCATTGCCTCAGCAACTTGCTGCTTTAAGCTAGCATGAGCATGCCAAGATAACGTTGCCATAAGGCTCAAAGCCAGAGTAGAAAAGCGCATAAAGTAAGCTCCATATTGTTTTTTTTAAGGATGCGACTTTGCTGGGTAAAAATCAATCATATTTACCTTTCTCTCTTTCTATTTGGATAAGTTTTGCTACCCTTAAAGAGTAAACTATAGGAACCACCATGTCAGAGATAAACATTAATATCAATGAGTTAGAACCAGGTATGTTTGTTGTCAATGTAACTAAACAAACAGGCTCTGTGGCAATCAAAACAAAAGGCTGGGTGAGAACCCAAACCAGCATTGATAAGTTGCAAAGAAGTGGCGTGTTGGAAGTGTCCGTTGATCCCAGTAAACGATTAAGCGACCACGCGCCTCACAACGAACCTGCTCAAGATAGCAGTATTATAGCTCCTCAAGTATGCTCCCATGATCCCTGGCATACCAAATGCAGCGTTGAAGCTGAAATGAAACAAGCAGTGAAATTGTATGACGAAGCTAAAGCGATACAAAGCAAAGCATTTGAAGATATCAGAGCAGGCAGGGCGATTGAAGTAGACGCCTTCAAAGCAACTGCCAATCACTTTATCGATTCAGTGTTCCGTAATCAGGATGCCTTGGCTTGTATTGCTCGGATCAGGGAAAAAGATGCGTATTTATTAGAACACTCTATAAACGTTTCTATTTTGATGGCTATATTTTGTAAGCATTTAGGATACTCACGTTCACAAACTGAAGAAATGACAACTGGCGCTCTTTTACATGATATTGGCAAAATTGAAGTACCAGATGAAATCTTAAACAAGCCAGATAAGCTGAGTCTGGATGAATATCACATTATGAAGTCTCACGCAAAGTACAGCTTTGACATCCTACTTAAAGCAGGGCTTGGCAAAACCGCCTGCGAAATTGCAGGTTATCACCATGAACGCTTGGACGGCTCGGGATACCCATATGGTAAAACTGCTGATGAACTGCCACAGCATGTTAGAATGGCAGCAATCATAGATGTTTATGATGCCTTGACTGCTGAACGAGTTTATAAGGAAGGGATGACCCCTATTCGTGCTTTTAAATTGATGCGAGAAGGGTGTCCACACCATTTTGATGAGGTCTTGCTCAACCGTTTCATAGGTTGTGTTGGTGTGTACCCTGTTGGCACTTTAGTTAAACTAACCAGTGGTAAAGTTGGGGTTATTGCTCAAAGTAACCCCAATGCACCTTTAAAGCCTACTGTTAAGGTGTTCTATCATGCTAAGTACATGCATTACATCGAAGTACAGGATATCGATTTAAATACCAAAAAAGTCAATGATGAGTTAGAGTCGGCAATCAAACCAGAGGAATTCAAACTTGATCTCATCAGGTTTTTTCGGCACTCAATGCTGCCTTAACGCTAAGGCAGCCAATCTTCCATCGCCTCCAAGCTAAACTCGATACCATCGAAGTCGAAGCGAGTTTGCTCTGGGGTTATTTCCAAAACAGTCAACGCCCCCAAACTATCTCCCTCATAAAGCGGCCTGTTATTTATTTTAATCCACCTTTCTTGTACGTCAGTCGCATAAATATGCGCTTGATAACGAAGGCTTGGAATACTATTTTGCAATTGTGTGGGCAATAAGCTTATGGGGGTCACTGATGCAGACTCTTTGGTTGTCGACAGCACAGCAGCTTCATCCCGAAGCTCTGTCTCTTTGACAGCCTGTGCGAACGCTTTTTTGAGCTCTTCAGACACACCTGCTAAGTCAGCGCTTTGCGCCTTGGGCTCTGAGCCGAATACTCGATAACCTGCATATTCGCCTTCAGTTTGTATCTCACCTGGGGCGTCGTCTTGCCTGACAGTTTCAAGAGCTTTGGGTTGTACTATTTGCGGTGCAGCCGTTAGCGCATCTACAGGGACTAGTTGCTGCTGATATACCGGTTGGCCTTGATTATCGACGCCAATTTGCACTGACACCCACTGAAAATGCTTATCAGAAGTTATGCTTGGAGAAACTTGAGTAGGGGCTGGCGCGACCTCAGCCGAAGCTGCGTCTGCGACCACGTCTAAAGCAACCTCAGTACGATTAACTTGTATCGTATCACTGTCTTGTGCTTGCTCTGCTAACACTGGTTTATCTGACAACGTAGGCATATTGTTGGTTTGTGGCTGAGCGTTGCTAGAAGCAATATTCTTTGGCATGTTTGCACTATTGGTTGTCTGACCAACAAAGTAGCCCGCACCAAGTGACGCTAATGATAAAAGACCAAACCCAGCGTATGTAACAAGGCGCTTATACAACATCAGCTGCGCTCCTTGTTTTTGGTTTAAATAATCTTGCTCGACATCGCTGCCTTGTTGCGATTGCTTCATTGCGCTCGTTAAATAAGACATACTTCCCTCTATACCAATTTTGCCAAACCAAAACCTGCAACAAACAACATACCTAACCATGCTGTAAACAATAACGGGGCTCGGTTGGTTACTTTATCCGTTGATGGCACTAGGTTAGTTGGCAATGCTTCTTTTGCGGCTTGAATTGTAATTGCTTTGGTGACTTGAGTTTGTGAAGCGGAGTAAGCACCTAACAGGCACCTATCAGCTAATAAATTAATCAGCCTTGGGATCCCCGCTGTTACTTGGTGCATATAGGCAACCGCATCGTGGTGAAATAACGCCTGTTGACATCCTGCTTTTTGCAAGCGGTGCTGAATATAAGCAAACACTTGAGACTCGGTTAATGGCAGTAGATGATAACGAGCCGTGATCCGCTGTGCCAACTGCCTTAATTCATTACGTTGTAGTAACTGCTGCAATTCAGGCTGACCAACAAGTACAATCTGTAATAGCTTTTTGTGGTCAGTTTCTAGATTTGTTAATAACCTAAGCTGCTCGAGTACTTCTGGTGCAAGGTGCTGAGCTTCGTCGATAATCAGCATAGTATGACCACCGCTTTGATGGTTTTGTAGCAATCTGTGCTTGATGACATCTGTCAGTGACTTTAAGGTCGCATTATTTGCTTCATACTCAATATCAAGTTCATCACAAATAGTAGCCAGCAGTTCAAGTTCTGATAATGAAGGGTTCAAAATGAAAGCCACTTGCGTAGACTCAGGTAGCTGGGCAAGCATACTGCGGGTAACGGTCGTTTTTCCTGTTCCTACCTCCCCAGTTAACAGTACAAATCCACCGGCATCACCCAACCCATAAGTTAAATGGGCAAGTGCTTCCTTGTGACGTTCGCTCAAAAATAAAAATTCAGGATTTGGTGCGATCGAGAAGGGTTTTTCTGTTAACCCAAAATAGCGTAAATACACGACTTGTCTCTTTATTGTTATGATGGTGTCTATAATGGCAAAATCCGATTCAAGATAAAACCTCGAATCACAGAAAATGGTGTATAACAAATGAAAACCTACCTTGTTGGTGGTGCGGTCAGAGATGAGTTGCTTGGTCGACCAATAAAAGAAAGAGATTACGTTGTTGTTGGTAGCACTGTCGCTGAAATGAATAAGCTGGGATACCAACAAGTTGGGAGTGACTTTCCCGTATTCTTACACCCTGTCTCAAAAGATGAACATGCACTCGCACGAACCGAGCGAAAAAGTGGACAAGGTTACACTGGATTTATATGTGACTTTGGCCCGCAAACCACCTTGGAAGAAGACTTGCTCCGTCGTGACCTTACGGTCAATGCTATCGCAAAAGATACGGATGGTACGCTTATCGACCCATTTGGCGGCCAGCAAGATATCACTAACAGAGTTTTGCGCCATGTTAGTGCGGCATTTAGCGAAGATCCTTTACGAGTGCTACGTGTTGCTCGGTTTGCAGCTAGATATCAAGATTATGGCTTCACCATCGCTGATGAGACGTGGCAACTTATGAAGCGTATGGTAATAGAAGGCGAGTTACAGACCTTAACCAAAGAGCGGATTTGGCTAGAAATAGAAAAAACGTTAGATGACCGTGGGTTTGGCCACTTTTTATCCACCATTGCAACATTGGGGGCGTTAGCTAATGTTGCGCCTTATATACCAAAATGGAACAACTCGATACACGAGCAATATCAGGCAGCGCTTACACAATTCAAGGGTGACAAAACACAAGACCTGCTGGCACAATTTAGCCTTGCTCTGCACTTTTCAGGAACTAGCATTGCGCAATTAGCCGATGCAAAGTCGCTTAAAGTACCCAATATCTATATTGAAAGCACCAAAGAGCTACTCCTAAATCTCCCCAAAATCGAGAAAAAAAATAAAAAACCTGATGACTGGCTAGAAATTTTACAAAATTTAGATGCTTGGCGTAGACCGGAGAAACTAACACGCTTTTGTTATATTTGTAGCAAGGTAAGTGATAATTTACAGGCGCTTTGTGACAAACTTAGATTGAATTTTTTAGCAACTAGCAACATAGATGTGCAACAGATCATCCACGAAGGGTATCAGGGTAAAGAGATTCAAGCGCAGCTTAAACAGCGCCGTTTAAAAGCTATACAAAATTAGTATGTACACATCAAGAGATAGGCTAAGTTTTAGCCTATCTGAAAAAGTTCCGTCAAAAATGCCCTCCCAAAAACTGTTTGGCTATTTTTAAAACAGCACGAATTACACTTGAGTTACAAATCAGACTACAAAACCGAGCAAATTCCCCCCAAAAACTTGTACCTTTTTCATCAAATTTAAATAAATTGTTTTTAAAATAATAATGACATTTGTAAGCACACACTTACCGTAAAAAAAGCATTACACATAGGGAGAACGTAAAACAATGATTAATATAGCAAAAACCAAAATAGGAACACTAAAATCACAGATTAAACCTTTTATAAACACCTGACACATACACACAAACCCCATGTTTAACAAATATTTATGGTAAAAACGCAGCACCTATATTGTGACATTGCCTCTTTGCAAATGAGAAAGAGTGCAGCGTTCGCTATAAACAAAGTAAATAAGGGTCAAAATGTTGAAGAAGTTAAATCTAGTTACTGCTAGCATCCAAACGGCACTGGTTGCCGGTGCACTAAGCAGTTCAGTAGCTGTTGCTAACGAGCAAACAGAAGCTAAATCTGTTGAGCGTATTCAAGTTACAGGTTCTCGTATTAAGCGTGTAAACCTGACTTCCCCAACTCCAGTTACTGTGATCGGTGGCGTAGAGCTTGAAAACCAAGGTATTACTAACGTAAACGATCTGCTAGCTGAGATGCCTCAAGCAACTGTTGGCTTGTCACCAGAAAATACAACCAGCTATATCTACGCATCAGGCTTAAACACGACTGACTTACGTGGTTTAGGTTCAGAGCGTACCCTAGTGCTTGTTAACGGTCGCCGTTTTGTACCGGGTTCTGTTGGTGATACTGCGGTAGATTTAAACAACATCCCTACTTCAATCATCGAGCGTGTTGAAATTGCAACGGGTGGCGCAGCTGCAGTATACGGTGCAGATGCCGTTGCCGGTGTAGTAAACATTATTACTAAAAAATCATTTGATGGCCTGGAGATCGATGTATCAACAGTTAAGCCAGAACAAAGCGGTGGTGAAGAGTACTTTTTCTCAATTACTGGTGGTCAAGAGCTAGACAAACTATCGTTCATTACCTCATTAAACTATACCAAGAATGAAAGTTACGCGAAAATGGACCGTGACTTCTTCAAACGCGGCATGAGATCTATCTCTAACCCAGCAAATACTGGCGGTCGTGATGGCGTTCCTGCGGATATTCAGTTTAACCACCCAACCGCGTTAGGTTACTACTCAGAGCGTGGTGACTTCTTTGCATGGACTGGTACAAAGACGCGTGAAGCGTTTGAAAATAATCACTACACCTTCGATGCTGATGGCACAATGCGTCCATTCGATTACGGTCTAGGTCTGATTGATGATCCTAATCCTCTTATCTCTGAGCGCGCTGCAGGCCGTTATACGTTTGACGAGGCTAACCCAGGTGATGCCGTATTCAGACACGGTTATAAAGACTACTTCCGCACACCACTTGAGCGTGTAATTGGTACTCTATACGGTACTTATGAACTAAACGATGAACATGCGCTTACGTTTGATGCAACTTATTCAAAAACCGAAGCAACGACAGAAAGTAGCCCTGCATTCTTCTCACACACTATTCGTCGTGACAGTGCATTTGTAAATGATGCTATGGGTAAGGTAATGGATGATGCTGGCCTTGATTCAGTCACACTTTACCAAGCCAACGAGCACTTGTGGGGTGATCGTGAATATAACCAAGAGCGTGAAGTATTCCGTTCGTCTATCGGTGCCGAAGGTATTATTAATGACGATTGGGGCTATAGCACGTACTTCCAGTTTGGTCGTATTGAGCAAGATACTTTATGGACTGGTGAAGTTTACAAAAATAACCTTGCTTACGCGATTGACTCTGTAGTGGATAGCTCAGGCCAAGTTGTATGTGCACTTCGCGATGCTGATGGCAACGTAACAGGCGCACGTGAAGGCTGTGTACCATTCAACCCAATGGGCGCAACGGGTACCACTCAGGCACAACTTGATTACATTTCAACAACAGCTACACGTTTTGCAAGACATGACCAAGCAGTATTTGGCGCAACGGTTGATGGTGTATTATTCGAGCTTCCAGCAGGTTACGTAAGCGCGGCATTCACAGCAGAACACCGTCGTGAAGTTGCAAAGATCCGTCCATCTGAAAACATGGAAAAAGGCTTAATCAAAGGTAACTCTAGCCTACCAATGGATGGCGAAATTGAAGTGAAAGAATTCTCTGCTGAGATCTCAGTACCACTGCTTATGGATGAATTCCTTGCAACTGACCTAACTCTTGAAGGTGCATACCGTTACATGGATTACTCTGTAACAGGTGGCGATGATGCGTGGAAACTTGCATTAAACTGGGGTGTAACAGATGAACTTCGTATTCGCCTTAACCGTTCTAAATCAGTGCGTGCACCAAACTTAGGTGACCTATACACGCCAAACTCTAAAACATTTAGTTCAGGCCGTGCCGACGTCTGTCGCGCAGACTCAATCGCTGAACTTAGCAGTGATTACAAGTACAGAGATAACATCATCAATAACTGTCAAGCGGCTGGCCTAGCAGCAGGCTGGATGCCTTCAGATGAATGGTTATCTGGCGGCAGCCTATCTGGCTACATACAGGGTAATACTGACCTTGACAATGAAGTATCAAATGACTACACAGTTGGTGTAATTTACACACCAGAGTTCGTTGATGGTTTAGATCTCACGGTTGATTACTGGTCATTTGAAATTGACGGTGCAATTGAATACTTTGGACGTAACAGCGTTAAGCTATGTTACGAAGCATCTTCTTTAGACAATCCTTTCTGTGGTAACTTTGTGCGTAACAAAGAGACAGGTGAAATCGAAAACTACTATGCGCGTCCAATTAACGCCGCTCAGATCACGAAAAAAGGCATGGACTTTGAATCTGCATACAAGTTTGATGCACTCAACGGTGAATTCGCCCTTAAGTTAACTGCAACTTACTTAATTGAAGATAACCAGAACTCAACTGGCCGTGCAGAAGACTTCCGCAATTATATGGGTGAAACTGATGATGCACCACGTTGGAAAGGTCGTTTTAGCGCACTATACAGCCATGATGATTCAGCGTATGTAGTTACGGTTAACTACCGTCACAGCACAGTTGATGACAACGAGTGGACGCCAGAAGATAACAACTTCAATGACGTTTCATCATATACAACGGTAGACTTTATGTATAAAACTTACCTACTTGAAGCACTACAACTACGTGTTGGTGTAAATAACGTATTCGATAGAGAGCCACCACGTACTCCTGAAACGTACGATAACGGTGAATTCTTTGATGTGAAAGGCCGTCGTCTATCACTGGGTATGAAATATAACTTCTAATCAGTCGTTATTTATACTGTAAAAGCTCCAACTGGAGGCTTTTGTCTTTTATCGTATTTTCAAGCGATTTAAACAAACTTGAGTATTCACCTCTCCCCGCTTATGATTTAATACTCCTAACAAATTTTCTGACGATAACATTGTGTGGCAGGGCAGCTAAGTATCCATGAAAACAAGCAAGTTAAGTATTCGACTCCTTTGGTATATCACCCCGTTGGTGATCTTACCCTTGCTATTTCTTGGTGGGTTCACTCTCACAAACGTCACCAGTTCAACGCAACAACAAGCAAAGCTTATCGTTAGTCGCTTCGTCGAGCAACAACAACAAAAGATGTTCAATTATATTGAGATCTATCAATCTACAACCAAGCTGCTTTCAACCTCTCCTGTACTCAGCGACTTTTTAAATTCAAGCCACCTTGAAAGGATGGAAAAAACCAAACGCTTGGGGGCATTGATGGATGTTTTTGCCAGTTACAGTGAAGCGTATCCCGATATCATCAGCATAAACTTGTTGGCTCCCAGCGGTCAAAGTGCCGCGTTTTATTCTAGCAACTTGGGGGAAGCGCCTCATGCTTATCCTTTCGCAAAACAAATCTTACAAAGCAACTTGCGCCAGCATCAATTTATGGTGGCCTCAAGCGCTGGTACCCAACTGTACTTTGTCCAACAAGTTTATGGTGTTGACTACGAGTTAAAACAGCCGCGGCAACAAGGTTATATTGTTGTTCAAGTTTCTCCCACTTTACTCAGCACCAGTATTCTTGAAGCGCCGTATGATAATACCTTAAACTTACTAGTCGGTATTGACGGTGAAATATTATTTAGCTCCGACACCCACCTTATTGGTAGCTATTTAAGCGCAACAGAAATAAATGAAATCAGCAATATCGCAGATTTAGGTCGGCTAGACTCGATGCAAATCAGCAGCATCGATAACTCTGAACGAATGACTTATAGCGCTCAGCTAAGTGGCGGCTACTTTTATATCTCTACGATCCCCAAATCTTTACTGTACCGTTCTGGCAAAACGATTAGCCTTATCACTGCACTTATCGTCATCTTATCCGTTGTCACTTTACCAATATTAATTTTTATCGTTGTACGCAACTTACTCCTCAACCCTATTGAATTACTTGGTGAAGCCAGTCACCGAGTTGGTGATGGTGATTTAATGGTCGCGCTGCCAGAACACAACTCTGATGAAGTAGGTATTTTGTTTAAAGACTTCAATCACATGATTTATCAGATCCGTACCTTTCAGCGCGAATTAGAAGACTACAAAGAGCACCTAGAGGAAAAAGTTGAGAACCGTACCAAGGAGCTAGAAAAAACAAACAGCAAACTTGAAGCTGCCATTATTGAAGCCGAGCAAGCTAATCAGCTAAAAAGCCGATTTTTAGCTAATATGAGTCATGAAATACGCACGCCATTGACCGCCATCATGGGATTTACCGAGCAACTCATACAACACCCGAACTCTCCTACAGCAAAGCAGCATCTCAACACCATATTACGAAACTCCAAACACTTACTAGAGCTAATTAATAACATTTTAGACCTATCAAAAATAGAGGCTGAAAAACTGGATGTTGAGGAATCAGAAGTGCAACTGATGCCACTTATCAGTGATGTTGAATCTATTATTGAACCGATGACAAATGAAAAATTACTCAGCTTTTCAACAGAGTTTGCTCTGCCTCTTCCGGATAAGCTGTACACTGATATCACGCGCCTCAAACAAATTTTATTAAATATTGCCACTAATGCGGTAAAGTTTACGGAGTATGGTGGCGTGCATCTAAAAGTTGAGTTTGAGCCAACAGCAGAAAAGTTTATTTTCAGTATTAGAGATACTGGGATTGGCATGTCCCGTAGTGAACTAGAACGCGCTTTTAAGCCCTTTGAACAAGCAGATACCACTACAACCCGGCGCTTTGGTGGCACCGGTCTTGGGCTTTGTATCTCTAAAAACTTAGCGCAATTGCTCGGTGGTGATGTCCGTGTACGTAGTCAACAAGGTAGTGGTAGCTTGTTTGCTATAGAAGTAGCCGGCAACTTTCATGGTAGAAGCTATGATTGGCTTGATGCGCTTGAACGCACTCAACCACAAGAGCTAGATAAGACCCAAGTGGCTGCGGTAAAAGAAATCGATGCAAAAGTCTTAGTTGCAGAGGATAACCCTGATAATCAAGAGTTAATTACCCTACTCCTGTCGAATTGGGGGATCATCCCTGATATCGCCAGTAATGGAGCTGAAGCGGTAGAAATGGCGCTTGTGGAGGACTACCAACTTATTTTAATGGACATGCAAATGCCTGTAATGGGAGGAGAAGAAGCTACACAGATGCTCCGACATGCCGCCTATGATGGCCCAATCATCGCCTTAACGGCTAACGTCATGAAGCATGATATTGATAATCACGTTGAGGCAGGGTGTGATGCTACCCTTGGTAAACCAATAGATAAAGATCAGCTAGGTAAATTATTAATCCAGTACCTAGAAATTCAAAATGATAAAGCCTCTTCTTGGGATGCGTTACTACAAACAGAAAAGTTTTTACAGATCAGTCGTAACTATGTAGAAAAGCTCCCTGCACAGCTTACAGAGCTGCAAGCGCTCTACGATGAGCATGAATGGGAATCGTTAAGAGCCTTAGCTCATAGTATTAAGGGCAGTGCGGGCTGTTTTGGTTTTATGAATATTCATGAGGCGGCAGGAGAGCTTGAAAGCAGCCTAAAAAATGTTAAAAGTGGTGATCATCACTATTACTTGCTCAAGCTAACGGAAGCCATACGTTATACATTGCTAATGGATAAAGCCACCAGTAACGGTTAAAGGGTTAGCATTGGTAACGCCATTAATACAGCATCCTCACGACCATCTGTACTTGGGTAGTAGTGCTTTCTCAACCCCATCTCAACAAAGCCAAAGTGTTGATATAGAGAAATCGCAGCAACATTCGATGCCCTCACCTCAAGAAAGATATTTTCGGCTTGTAATGCGTCAGCTCGCGCTAATAGCGCTTCCATCAATAATTTCGCATAACCACGACCTTGATGCTCGGGATGAATACAAATGTCCATTAAAGTGAGATCTGGCCCTGCTCGTTCAGCAATATAAAAACCAATCAATGTTTGTTCATCAGCAAGGCAAGCATTAAAGTAACGACCATGAAGACAAGACTGCATCGTCTTTTCAGTCCAAGGAAACGCGTGACAGGCGCGCTCAACCTGCATGATTTTCTCAAGCGGAAACTGTAATAACCCACCTTGCTCAATTTGCATTCTGTTGGTTCCAAATTAATTGCCACAATACACGCTTTTGTGCACTACTAAGCTGCGTGCTTGGCAGGCTCAGACACCCTTCAGTAAACTGAATATCCTCTCCCACAACCACTTCCACCGTAGCACCAACAGCAATTTCAATATCTTGCAAAAGCCTTGCTGGGATTTTGAGCTGCTCTACACCTAAAGAGGTATTTAGTTCAGACTGTTTAGCGTCTAAATGGGCAAATACTGGATTTAACTTAAGTGGTACTATATCGAGAATATCTGCGTAAATTGGATTCATTGCTGTGCAGTTTACTTTTTAAATGGAGTTTACTTTGAAAGTGTACGAAGTGCAAAATAAGAAGTGGCAGGGGCGGCAGGACTCGAACCCGCAACCATCGGTTTTGGAGACCGCTGTTCTACCAATTGGAACTACGCCCCTGCAATGTCGACGCATTATAATGAGCTTTTTAAAAAGGTAAAGTGAAAAAACCACTTTTTTGGTTCAACTGCTTCTAAAATAAGCAAAAGGGCGAATATTTACCATATTCGCCCTTTCCTTTGGCTAAGTGTTAGCTCATTGTGGAAACATTATTCCCACTCGATTGTCGCTGGCGGCTTACCAGAAACATCGTAAACCACGCGAGAAATACCATCAATTTCGTTAATGATACGGTTTGAAACGTGGCCTAGTAGCTCGTATGGTAAATGCGACCAACGTGCTGTCATAAAGTCGATAGTTTCAACACAACGTAGTGAGATCACCCAGTCGTATTTACGTGCATCACCCATCACGCCAACAGAGCGTACCGGTAGGAATACGGCGAATGCTTGAGACACTTTGTGATATAGATCTGCTTTATGTAGCTCTTCAATGAAGATAGCGTCAGCACGGCGCAGTAAGTCGCAGTATTCTTTCTTGATTTCGCCAAGTACACGAACACCAAGACCTGGACCTGGGAACGGGTGACGATAAAGCATGTCATACGGTAGACCAAGCTCTAGGCCAATCTTGCGAACTTCATCTTTAAATAGTTCACGCAGTGGCTCAACCAGACCAAGCTCCATATCTTCAGGTAACCCACCGACATTGTGGTGAGATTTGATCACATGCGCTTTACCTGTTTTAGATGCTGCCGATTCGATAACATCAGGGTAAATCGTACCTTGTGCTAACCATTTCGCGTTTACGCGCTGACTGGCTTGCTCATCGAATACTTCAATAAAAGTGTGGCCAATTGCTTTACGTTTGTCTTCTGGGTCATTTAAACCGTTAAGCGCGTTAAGGAAACGCTCTTCAGCTTCGACCTTGATGATGTTCAGACCAAACTTATCACCGAACATATCCATTACTTGCTGGCCTTCATTCAAACGCAGTAGGCCATTATCAACAAATACACAGGTTAGCTTGTCGCCAATTGCACGGTGAATAAGCATCGCAACCACTGATGAATCAACACCACCAGATAGACCGAGGATAACTTCGTCATCCCCTACTTTCTCTTTGATACGCTCAATTGCATCTTCAATGATTTGCTCAGGAGTCCATAACTTTTCACAACCACAGATATCAATTGCAAAACGCTCAAGTAAACGCAGACCTTGCTGAGTATGTGTCACCTCAGGGTGGAACTGTACACCGTAAAAACGCTTTTCTTCCCAAGACATTGCCGCATGTGGGCAAGTATCCGTTCTCGCTGAAGTTTTGAATGTATCTGGGATTTTAGCAACCTTATCGCCGTGGCTCATCCACACGTCTAGATAACCTGCACCATCTTCGATATGATCTTCAATCGCTTCAAATAGCTTACAGTCACCCACTTTCTCTACTTTTGCGTAGCCGAATTCTTTTTTATCTGAGCTATGTACTTGACCACCAAGCTGCATTGCCATGGTCTGCATACCATAACAGATACCCAGTACTGGCACGCCCGCCTCGAATACGTAATCTGGTGCTTTCGGGCTACCTTCTAGTGTCGTTGACTCTGGGCCGCCTGAAAGAATGATACCTTGCGGGTTGAACTCACGGATCTGCTCTTCTGTCACATCCCAAGCCCATAGCTCACAGTAAACACCAATTTCACGTACACGACGTGCGATTAACTGAGTGTATTGTGAACCAAAGTCTAAGATCAAAATTCGGGAATCGTGGATATCTTTGCTCATTGATAATCTCGTTAGTTAGGAACTAAACAGGATAAAGCCGCATTGCGTCTCTATCAAAAGTAATAAGGGCTAGCAACTTGCTAGCCCAGAAACACGCCTTAAGGCTTAACCCATACGGTAGTTAGGTGCCTCTTTGGTGATCTGCACGTCATGTACGTGAGATTCACCCATACCCGCAGAAGTAACACGTACAAACTGCGGCTTAGTATTTAATTCAGTGATGGTTGCACAACCTGTTAGACCCATTGCACTGCGAATACCGCCGATTTGCTGATGGATAATCGTTGCGATTGGTCCTTTGTAAGCAACACGACCTTCGATACCTTCTGGTACCAGTTTGTCTGCTTCATTTGATTTTTGGAAGTAACGGTCAGAAGACCCTTCTTTTTGGTTCATCGCACCCAAGCTACCCATACCGCGGTAAGACTTGTAGTAACGGCCTTGGTATAGTTCAACTTCGCCAGGAGATTCTTCTGTACCCGCTAGCATTGAACCCACCATTACACATGCAGCACCAGCAACTAGCGCTTTTACGATGTCACCAGAGAAACGGATACCACCATCAGCAATAACAGGAATGTCACGGCCTTTTAAGCCTTCAACAGCATCAGAGATAGCAGTAATTTGCGGCACACCACAACCAGTCACAATGCGCGTGGTACAGATTGAGCCCGGACCAATACCCACTTTGACAGCGTCAGCACCAGCATCAGCAAGCGCTATTGCACCTTCCGCTGTTGCTACGTTACCTGCAACGATTTGTAGCTCAGGGTAAGCTTCACGGGTTGCTTTAACACGGTCAATTACACCTTGAGAATGGCCGTGAGAAGTATCGATTAGTAGTACATCAACACCCGCTTCAACCAAAGCTGCGATACGCTCGTCAGTACCAGCGCCAACACCAACCGCAGCCCCCACGCGAAGACGACCTTGCTCATCTTTACACGCGTTTGGTTTCTCTTGCGCTTTTTGGTAATCTTTAACAGTGATCATGCCTTTTAGTGCAAATGCGTCATCAACCACAAGGATCTTTTCGATACGGTGTTCGTGCATTAGACCAAGGATCTCTTCGCGAGATGCCCCTTCTTTTACCGTAACTAAGTCATCTTTTTTCGTCATGACCGTTGAAACCGCTTTTTCAAGTTTAGTTTCAAAACGCATATCACGACTCGTCACGATGCCCTCAAGTTGATTGTTGGCACCAACGACAGGGAAACCTGAGAATCCTTTATCCTGAGCAAGCTCCATTGCTTCTGCAATTGTAAGATCAGAAGTCACTGTCACAGGGAAAGAGATAATACCCGCTTCATACGTTTTTACTTTACGTACGTTACGAGCTTGCTCTTCGATAGTCATGTTTTTGTGGATAAAACCAATACCACCTTCTTGTGCCAGAGCGATCGCTAAGCGTGCTTCTGTCACCGTATCCATTGAAGCGGAAACAAGCGGTAGATTTAATTCAATCCCACGAGTCAAACGCGTTTTCAGGTTTGCTGTGTGAGGAAGAACAGTTGAATGAGCTGGTACTAAAAGTACGTCGTCAAAGGTAAGGGCTTCTTTTGCAATTCTTAGCATGTTCGCGGCTTCTCTCAAGTGAACTGAGTATAAGGAATTGCGTGCGAATTTTATCAGCGTTCCTTATGCGAGTAAATAAAATTTAGCAAAAAATATGATAAAGTAACTGTGAATTTTTTATGGAGGCCAACATGGGATACACCAATAATAATAAAACCTATTCTGTATCAAGACTTAACAGAGAAATACGCTCACTCTTAGAGCAAGGTTTTGCCTCTGTACAACTCACCGGAGAAATTTCAAACTTTGTTGCTCCGGCCTCAGGGCATTGGTATTTTTCTCTGAAAGATGAAAAAGCACAGATAAAAGCGGCCATGTGGAGAGGGAATAATCGCTATTGTAACCACCGCCCAAGCAACGGTCAGCAAGTAGTCGTGCAAGCAAGAGTCTCCGTCTATGAGCCTCGAGGTGATTACCAATTAATTGTTGAACAGCTCGCGCCTGCTGGTGAAGGACTGTTAAAACAGCAGTTTGATGCACTTAAAATGCAGCTTGCTGCACAGGGACTATTTTCAGCCAGTCACAAAAAGCCACTACCCAATATTATCAATCGCGTAGGTGTCATCACCTCTGCCACGGGCGCGGCCATTAAAGATATTTTAACGGTACTAAAACGCAGAGCGCCACAATTACAAGTTGTCATCTACCCAGCACTTGTACAAGGCGAGGAAGCCAAGCAACAAATTTGCAAACAAATTGCGCAAGCCAATGCAAGGCGCGAAGTCGATGTCTTGATAGTTGGCCGTGGTGGCGGCTCATTGGAAGACTTGTGGAGCTTTAACGAGGAATCCGTCGCACAAGCTATTTTTGCCAGCTCGCTCCCCATAATCAGTGCGGTAGGCCATGAAATCGATACGACAATTAGCGACTATGTTGCGGATGTAAGGGCTCCGACCCCCTCTGCAGCTGCTGAACTAGTAAGCCCTGACTCAGAAGCACTTAAGCAGCGTGCTCTACAGCTACTACAATACTTACAGCAAGCCTTTGATCGCCGACTTGAGCAAGCATCACAGCGATTAGCAAACTTCGAAGCGCGACTACAATTGCAGCACCCCAAAAACCAGCTGATGCAGCAAGCGCAGCGTATTGATGAATTAGAGCAGCGGTTGACCCGTGCGCAAAGTCACCTGCTGCGCCAAAAACAATCCCAGTATCATTTACTCCAGCACCATTTCGATAGGTTACATCCGGAACAAAAAATTACTCACTACAAACAAATGGTGGATTCGCTGAGTGACAAGCTTTATTCCGCTATGGAGCAAAAGCTTAACCTGCAAAGGCATCGACTTGCCGTTAGTAGCGCCAAGCTTGATAGCGTCAGCCCATTGGCCGTTCTCGCTCGAGGTTACAGCATCGCTAAACAAGCCGATACTGTCATAAAATCAGTAAAAGATGTCGACCCTGATAAGCCAATTACAACTCAGTTGGCAGATGGTGAAGTGATATCGCTGGTAAAGAAAATTCAATAAGCAGATAGCAAGATGGGGAAATAACTCCCCATCTTATCGTGTGATAACCTTACAACATTGCTGAGGTGATTGACTCATTTTCGAGTCGGTCTTCATCTTCAAGGAAATTTTGATTCATACTTTCAGCAGGACATGGGCAAGAGGGCTTGCCAACAACCTTAGCAGGAATACCCACCACCGTCGTATGTGGTGCTACCGGACTTAATACTACAGAGCCTGCGCCAATGCGGGCTCCCTCTCCCACTTCGATATTGCCAAGCACTTTGGCACCTGCACCAATCAGTACACCTGCACGGATTTTAGGGTGACGATCACCTTGTTCGTTCCCCGTTCCCCCTAAGGTTACAGATTGAAGAATAGACACATTATCTTCAATAACCGCAGTTTCACCAATAACTATACCAGTCGCATGGTCAAACATAATACCATGACCGACTTTACAAGCAGGATGGATGTCAACACCGAATACTTCAGAAGTTCTGCTTTGGATAAAACGAGCAAGTTCTTTTCTGTCTTGACGCCAGAGGCAGTATGCAAGTCGATGTGCTTGGATTGCATGAAAACCTTTCAAATTTAAAATTACGTTGAGATAACTATCGGCAGCGGGGTCACGATCTTTAACTGCTTTTATGTCATGCGCAACATGAGTCAACATGGTATCGCAGTGTACAAAGGCCTGATCGAACAACTCTCGGATAGTAAACGCAGATACGACGGCATCGGCAAGTTTATTTGCAACAATAAAACTTAACGCTGCGCCAAGACACTCATGGTTTAAAATACTCGAGTATACGTGACTTGCCAGTAATGGCTCTCGCGCAACTAGCTCATTGGCTTCTTCGCGTAACTTGTTCCAGATCTCATGTCTCATGTAATGTACTTCCGATAATACTGATGCTTAATATAGTGTAACGCTTAGATTGATTCAGTGTCATGTATTATAAAAAATCAGGCTTCAAACACTTGGTTATATCTAATAACCAACATATTTAAATGCGGTTTAGATATACCAAGTAGACCATAGATTCTTACAATTTAGTACTGTCGAGCTAGACAGTTCTTCGTATAATACGCCCCATTGCATACTACCAACGCAGGATCGAGAATATGTCGATAAAGATCAAGACCACGGATAGCAACAAACCAAATGGCACAGGGCTTGCCCGACTTATCAAAGCAACCCATTGCTCAGTGAAAGGGATGAAAGCGGCGTACAAAGAAGAGTCTGCATTTAGACAAGAAACTTGGTTGCTAATAGTGAGTATTCCTTTATCCATTGTGCTAGCGCAAAGCATTGCTCAATGGGCACTGTTAGTCGGTAGTGTGCTGTTAATATTAGTGATTGAACTTATCAACTCAGCAATTGAAGCACTTACAGACAGAGTGAGTACCGAACATCACTTATTATCTGGTCGTGCAAAAGATATGGCTTCAGCTGCCGTGACACTAACATTACTAATTGCATTTCTAATTTGGGTAACCGCAGCGATAGAGTGGTTCAACACCATTACCTAAAATTATCCGTGACTTTGACACAAAAAATGGCGGCTAAAAACTTAGCCGCCATTTTCATTACTCAGTGCACTGATTATTTAAACACTTTTTCTACATCTAGCGTTTTAATATTCTGACTTGGAATATTCAGTGGATACGTGGCAATTTCAGCATCTTCTGCCAACAGTGCTTCTGGCTTTTTCGTGTTATAGGTCATAGGTGATGACTGCTTATCACTTAAACGTTTTGCCATGTCTTTAGCGTCACCCGTGATAAATACATAGTGAATATTGTCGGTCTGCAAATTCTCTTTGATAACACGGTTGATGTCATCAACAGATAGAGACTGCAATTGCTCAGTCACATACTTCACAAATTCATCGGTATTGTAAAATTGACTATCTAACGCATAGCCTAGCTGCCTATCTTGGCTCGCCACCATTTGCGGCACAAAGTTAATTAAGAAGTTACGTGTCGCCTCAAAATCGGCTTTGCTCATCCCCTCTTTGATCAGCTTATCTAACTCAAATAAGGCAGTACGTGTTGCAAAGTGTGCGTCATTATTAGAGCGCAGTGGGCGTAACCATACTTGGAAGATCTGCTCACTACGGCCTAAGTTTGCGTCAGGCTTGGTTTGGAACATCCCGCGAGGGAAGTATTCAATATACGCATAATCGCCATAGTTCATGCCACGAACTTGACGAATGCGTTGGTACAAGTGACTGTTAGCGCTGCGGTGCTCACCAAAGTATGAGCGCACCAACCAAAGTGCAGCCCAGTCTTTGTTGCTACGAATAGTGTCAATTGGGAAACCAAAAGAGACTGCTGTCGACTTGGCATTTTTCTCTACAATCGTCGCATGACGCCCTAACAATGTTGGCGCATCAGGCACTTGTAAACGTGCTTCTTGGCCTTTTGGCAGTGTCGCAAGATCACTGAACATTTCTTCTTTTAGCTGTTTATCAAGCGCACCTGTAATACCCACGTTAAGTTTTGCTTGGGTAAACTGCTGAGCATAAAACGCTTTCACATCATCCAATGTAATCGCTTCTAGGTCAGATAAATCACCAAAATTGTAGCTTTCGTATGGGTGACCTTGATACAACTCATGATATAGCACTTCTTTACCTAACTCTTCGTCATTCGACGCTTTTAGGCCAGCTTTGATGCTATCGATAAGCTCTTTTTTCAGTCGATTAAAGTCGTCCTCTCTAAAGCCTGGTGCCAGCAACTGCTGACTCACAATGCCATACCACTGCTCTGCATTGTCTTTGTGAATACGGCCTCGTAGAGAAATCATTTCTTTATCAATTTGATAGCCAAAACTGCCCGCAATTGGATAAAGCGCTTTTTGAATCTCTTTGTAAGATTGTGACTCACTACCACCTTTGGCTATCATTGCAGCCGTCAACGCAGCAAGCCCTTTTTTGCCTTCAGGATCAGCGGCAGCACCGGTATAAAACAGGAAGTTTACATCCACCAGTGGAGAGTTATTGGTTTTATCTAGTACATTAAAATAACGTGTTGCAGGCTTGTCCATTTTTGCAACTAACTTGTCTAGTTCGACTTCTTTATCAAAGCCTAATACGGACTCAAGCGCCGACATAGTCACCGTAGTACGGCTACTATCGACAAAGTATTTATTGGCAATATCACGTATATCTTTTGCAGTTACTTGGTCAGCTGTCGCATACAGCTCATTGATAACCTCAGGATCTCGCTCAAAATGCACATAACGTGCAAGTGTAGAAGCAATTGCTTGCGATGAGTCAAGGCCGTTAATAAAGCTATACTTTGAGTTAGATTTAAGCGCTGCCAGCTTATTTTCGTCGACTAATTCTGTGCGAGCTTTTGCATATGTGTTGTTAATCGCATCACGTACTGTCGCTAAATCTTTTTCGTTTTCCACTTTAACAAATACATGCAAAAGCCCTGGATCTTTAGTCTCAGGGTTGTAGGTAAACATTTGACTTGCCAGCTGCTTGTCTACTACCAACTCTTGGTATAACTCAGAGTTACTAGAGAAATAAAGCTGCGAGATCAGATCAAGTGCTGCACGATCTTTTTTCTTCGGCTCCCATGCAGCTCCTTTATAAGAAACAAGCAACCAGTGCCCTGGCAAGCCGTCATATTTCTCGTGCACATAACGTGCTTGCTCTTGCTTTGGCTCAACTGGAATATCAGCTTGGTAATCACCTCTTTTCCAATTGCCCCAATGCTTCTTCACCATCGCTATGGTTGCTTTAGGGTCAACATCGCCCACGATCACCAGTGATACATATTCAGGCTTATAGAAGCGCTCAAAGAATGTTTTACCATAGGCCATTTGATCAGGCATTGCCTCAATGTCTTCAAAAAAGCCCATCGTGGTATGCTTATAAGTATGTTTGTCGAATGCTTCTTTTCTTACCGCAGAAAGTAACTTACGCACAGGACTTGCGTTGTTTTTAAGGTACTCTCCTTTGACAGTGAGCGCCTCGGTACGGAACTGCTCTTCACTGTACGTTAGGTTTTGGAAAATATCAGCTTCAATTTCCAACACTTTATCTAAGTGCTGTTTAGAGAAGTTTAAATGATAGTTGGTAAAATCATTGGTTGTATAAGCGCGATTATCAACACCTGAATTTTTCAAAATATCTGAGTACACATCTTGAGGATATTTTTCTGAGCCTTTAAACATCATGTGTTCAAAGAAATGAGCAAAGCCTGTTTTTCCGGCTTCAACTTCATTGCGAGAGCCAACTGATACTGGAATTTGTAGTGATACTACATCAGGGTAATTGGTTTTTACTACCATGACACGAAGACCGTTTTCTAACTCTTCGAGTACGTAATCTTGGGCAAATACTTTATTTGACTGAGCGGCTTGAGCACCAGCAGCTGCATTCTGTGTACTATCGGCATTAGTCATTGCACAACCACTAAGCGCTAGGCTCACGGCAAAACTAGTTGCTAGTAATTTGAATTTCATGGATTGGTTCCTAATCATATTTTTATTCTAAATAAGTAGTGATCACTTACTTCAGCAAACTTCTTGATTATGCCCCAAAGCAATACTCATTCGCTAATTTACGAGATGATTTACCCTCTTAATATGTAAACAATTATGACATTTTACCTTTGGCACTTGAGAGAAATTCATAATTATTGAAATTCTTTCATTAAAAAAATCTATCTAGACGTCTAAATGGCTGCTATATTAGTAAAGAGATACTGAAATGCTTTTGTGGACGCAGATTATGGCTTTAACGCTTCAAGAGAAAATCATTGACCCTAACCAAGGGGTATATTTAATTGGTACCACACCACCAAAGATAGGCACCACACCCGAGCAGCTCAAAGCAATCGCAGCTAAGTTGCTAGGACGTTTACATGAAATCGAATACGATGGTGTGATAATTTACGATATTCAAGATGAAAGCAGCCGCACTCAGGTACCGCGCCCATTCCCATTCAAGCACACCGTTGACCCTTGTGAGTATAGTCAGTTGATCCGTGAATTATCACACCTTGATGTTATTACCTATAAAAGCGTAGCACAGCGTGACGGTGAAGCATTTAGCAATTGGCTTAGCAGCACTAAACAACAATATGGATTGGACAATCTGGTGTTAGTTGGAAGCCCTTCTTCAACAGGCGATATTAAGCTACCATTATCAGAAGCCTATCAGGTGTTAAAGCACCATCAAGAGGAGTTTTTCTTAGGTGGTGTAACCATCGCGGAGCGTCATGCTAGTAAGCGTAATGAGCACGAAAGATTGATTGATAAAACAGTCCAAGGCTGCCAGTTTTTTGTCTCTCAAGCTGTTTATGATGCCCAAGCAACCATAGATCTGCTCACAAGCTATGCTCGTACTTGCAAGCAACAGGGCACGACACCAAAACGTATTATTTTAACTTTTACTCCATGTGGTGGAGAGAAGACTTTGCAGTTTATGCAGTGGCTGGGTATATCCGTGCCGGAGGCGACTAAGTGGCGTATGTTAGATGCAGAAAATACACTGAGCGAGTCCATTAGAATTTGTAGAGAAAATCTGGATCAAATCTTAAAAAGTTGTTCACACTTAGATATTTCTCTTGGTTTGAATATTGAGAGTTTAACGAACCGTAAAGAAGAAATTGATGCCTCTATCAACCTGTATCGCCTACTCAAAGCAACCATGGAATTGAGCCTTGCAGAAAAACAAATTGCTTAATCATTGTATAAATGAAAAAGCCAGCTTGACTCCACAAACTGGCTTTTACCTAACCGGACTAGAAAGATTAGCTAAAACTTAAGAAAGCGATTAGCCCTATTCCAAGTAATAAACGATATATAACAAATGGCATCATACCCATACGTTCGATAATTTTTAGAAAGAAGAATATACACGCATAAGCTGAAACAAACGACAATACCGCGCCACTTAGCAGGGCATTCCAATCAACCACTTCATCGCCCATTGCCAATTCTAAACTATAGTAAAGCCCCATCATCGAAATCACAGGAATAGACATCAAAAACGAAAATCTTGCGGCACTTTTCTTATCAAGCCCTAGCAATAATCCGGCTGTAATTGTGATCCCAGATCGCGATGTTCCAGGAATAACCGCAGTAATTTGCGCCAGTCCAAGTATCAATGCGCTTTTCCAATTTAGCGCATACTCGTCTTTGATCTGTTTTGCTTTCACATCGGCATACCACAGCAATAAACCAAAAACGATAGTAGAGATTGCAATAACCCACGCACTGCGTAAGTAGATTTCGACAATATCTTTTAATAGAGGCGCCAGTAATACAAATGGAATTGTCGCAACAACAATACACCATGTCAGGCGGCTCTCTTTTGAATGCTGACCTGAAAACGATTTAAACCAGCCAGATAATAAGCTTACTATGTCGTGCCGAAAATAAATAACGACGGCAAGCAAGGTTCCTACATGAACAGCAACATCAAAAGCCAGCCCCTGATCTTGCCATCCGAGTACCTGTGAAGGCAGTAATAAGTGTGCTGAACTAGAAATAGGTAAAAACTCAGTGAGACCCTGAATGATTGCAAGGACAACAATCTCGATAAAACTCATAACTTGGGAAACTCCACTTTCCATAATTTTTGACTTGGGTTGTGATATTCCTGCCACAACTGAGCGATTGATTTCCCCTCAACAGGGTGAATAAAATCAGCGGCAAGTTCAGCTAATGGCTGAAGCACAAAAGCATTTTTGGTTATTTCATCCCTTGGCAGCTGAGCTGGTGATGAACAAATAAGGTGATCATAAAAAAGAATATCGAGATCTAAGGTACGCGGGCTAAACTTTTTTTCGTTACAGCGACGACCATGATCGTACTCTATCGACTTAAGTCGCGTATAAACCTCATTTAAAGACATTGGCGTGTGTGCAGCAAATACTGAGTTATAAAAATTACTACCGGTAAAACCGACAGCCTCACTCTCAAATACACTTGAATGTCGGTAATTTGGAAAATGCTTTATGAGTGTTTGTAAACCACTTAGTAAGTTTTTTTCTTTCTCAATATTGGAGCCAAGGCTGATAAAAATTTGTGCCATGATAATGCTACTTCTTACGCACAATTTCTACACCCACCGTTTGTGCTTGCGCCACGGCTGCGGGTTTGCTTACTTTTATAAGTACTTGCTGTACATTAAATTCATTTAAAATCATTGCCGCTAGCTGCTCGACTAAAGTTTCGAGTAATTCTACTGGCTTGGCTTGAGTATGCGCGATAATACGTTCACTGACTTTGGCATAATCCACGGCCAAATTAATGTCGTCGAGGCGCGCTGCGGCGCTAATATCGGTCAACATCTCAACATCAAAGTAAAGGCTTTGTTTACTTTCTTTTTCAAAGTCGTACACTCCTATTATGGCTTCGACGTGTAGCTGTGAGATATAGACTTTATCCATGTAAACTCCAAACATGTTTATCGCTTTTATCTTCCCGCATTAAATAAAGCGCAAGTGCGCTAAATTGCAGGACTTAAGACCGCCGATCATAGCCCAAAACAACGCAATAAAAAATAAGGAAGACAGTGTTAATCAGTTTAATGTGCGTATGTGCTTATTTATTAGGATCGATTTCCTCCGCAATTCTGGTGTGTCGACTGTTCAAGCTTCCAGATCCGCGCTTTAGTGGCTCCAACAATCCAGGTGCGACCAATGTATTGCGGTTAGGAGGAAAGGTCCCTGCTGTGCTAGTGCTTATCTTTGATATTTTAAAGGGCACCATTCCAGTATGGGGTGCCTATTTCTTAAATATAGAGCCTCTTTGGTTAGGCGCTATTGCGGTGAGTGCATGCCTTGGACACATTTACCCTGTGTTTTTTCACTTTAATGGCGGTAAAGCAGTGGCAACAGCGTTTGGAGCGCTCTTACCTATTGGTTTATCACTTGGTGGATTGTTGATAAGTACTTGGCTTGTAGTACTGGCGCTAACGCGTTACTCGTCATTGGCAGCAATCGTCGCGGTCGCTGCTGCGCCACTTTATACTTGGTGGATAAAACCATTATATACGTTACCGGTGAGCTTTTTGACCGTCGTCATTATCTTTCGTCACCGAGCTAATATCAAAAGGCTCCTTGCAGGTAAGGAGCCAAAGGTGGGTAAAAAGTCTAAAGATTAACGTAAGATAGCCTATACTTTTTCAAGGCTATCTAAAGGCCAACGTGGCTTAGTTTTCATATCAAGCGGCGCATACTGCCCGGCCTTTAAGCGCTGCATACCAGCATAAGCAATCATAGCTCCGTTGTCTGTGCAAAACTCAGTTCGAGGATAATACACACGACCTTTCATCCCCTGCATCATACGTTCAAGCTTTTGTCTTAGTTCGGTGTTAGCACTAACACCACCAGCAATCACAAGGCTTTTAATGCCCGTTTCTTTTAAAGCACGCTTACATTTTATCGCTAGCGTCTCGACCACAGCGGTCTGAAAGGCATGAGCAATATCCGCTTTGGTTTGCTCATCATCTCCTTCGTTACGGATGGTATTTGCAGCCGCTGTTTTTAAGCCACTAAAACTAAAATCTAATCCGGGTCTATCGGTCATCGGTTTTGGAAAGGTAAAACGTCCCGGCTGACCTTGCGTCGCCATTTTAGCAAGCTGTGGCCCCCCCGGATAATCAAGACCCAGTAATTTGGCTGTTTTATCAAATGCTTCGCCAGCAGCATCATCCACTGACTCACCAAGCACTTCATATTCACCAATACCAGACACCTTAACCATCATCGTGTGACCACCAGATACAAGTAGCGCAACAAACGGAAACTCCGGCTTATCATCTTCAAGCATAGGTGCCAGCAAATGACCTTCCATATGATGAACAGCAACAGCTGGTACTCCCCAACCAAACGCTAACGAGCGACCGATTGAAGTACCCACCAGCAATGCCCCGACTAAACCAGGACCTGCGGTATAAGCAATCCCATCTAGATCTTCAGGGCCACAACCTGCCTCTGCAAAAGCAGCTTCAATAAGCGGGATAGTCTTGCGCACGTGATCGCGAGAAGCAAGCTCTGGTACCACCCCACCATAATCTGCATGCACCTTCACCTGAGAATATAATTGATGTGCTAATAGCCCTTGCTCATCATCATAGATAGCAATACCAGTCTCATCACACGAGGACTCTATACCTAAAATACGCAAGTTACTTTCTCCAAACTCTTTACTGCAATCGCTGATTATACGAAATCAGTTACTCAAGTTCCAAACCTATATTAGTTTGTCCGTCAGCAAGAGCTAATTCCTTCAATGACTTCACTGAATCGCTGCTAATTCGCCCCATTTTCTCTACATGCTCAATAAGCTCTGCCAGTATTTCAATTTCGTATTGCATTTGTGGATGTTCGCGTATCAATTCATTTGTCGGTAATACATCCTCAGCCATCAACATAAACTCTATATATTTTGCTACTGTGGCTTGTGAGATTTTAGCGACACTAACAAACTCGTGTTCATCTTTAGCCATTAAGCCTTGCAACATGCCAAGCAGCGCTGTCGCAACATCAATCGCGGGATAGGTACCAAACATATCAAAGTCGCTCAGCTCAGGTACATTTGGCTCAACCTTTTCGACTAGCTTCTCCAAACTGATTTTACTTTTTGGGATCAGAATTTTTTCCCAGATCAAATTCAGCGTATTTCGTAAGACTTGCTCATCGCCAAAGCCTGTTGCTTCGCTAAAAAGCGAGTAATTAGGCAACATTCGCTCAATAATTGCAGCGCCTAACACTGCTTTTTGAAGATAATTTAACTCTCTAATACGTTGAAAGTTATTTGCTTTACTCATGCTTACTTCCACATTGCCAGCAGTATTCAAATGCCGGTCCATTTATTTCAGTACAATGATGACACTGCCAGTCGGCCTGTTTCACAGCACTGTGACGACGTAATTTGTTATAGTTTACCAATAATTTCTCAGCCTCGGGTAACTTTATTGCATAAACAAGCAGCTTGATTGCAGCCTGCTCTAAGGGGATCTCCCCCATAGCGCCAGATAAATGTTCACCTTGTAGGCGCACTTGAATATTCGCTTGCTCTAACATCCCTTTGAGCAAATGCGCTTCAACAAAATCAGTGGTCGAATACACCTGCTGCCAACGAAAAGATGCTACGCTCATATCGCTATACTCATGCTAAAACCTCACCCTACTTATTTGTTGCTTGATAAAATAGCTTATTATCATCACACTTAGTTACTCTGTTATTCAAAATCAGTACTATTATGACGTTAACCACACCTGGCTTGTTATTTCCGGCCATTTCACTACTACTGCTTGCTTACACCAACCGGTTTTTAGTACTAGCACAGCTTATTAGAGAATTAAATGCCAGAGAAGGCGATACCATAAGACCCTTAGTAAAAGCACAAATTGAAAATTTAAGAAAACGAATAAGATTGATAAGACGCATGCAAGTTTGGGGAGTAATTGCATTTTTATTATGTACACTATCAATGTTTGCGCTATTTCTTGAGGTGTCTTTACTGGGCGTCACGCTATTTGGAGCAAGCCTTTGCAGTTTAACGCTATCGCTTTTGTTATCTCTATATGAGATCCATATCTCGTGCGATGCAATAGAATTAGAACTGCGAAATATCGAGAAAAAGCCACAACAAGATTAGCACCATCAATACTGCCGACTATACTAACGTTGAGTCAGCATAAAAAGAGGAGCAATCTGTGAGCGGATTTTTGTTCTCAGATGAAGTGCCAGAAAGCCCTACAAACAATATCGTCGATACCTATTGGGATATACTCGTGGTAGATGATGAAGAGGATATTCATCAAGTCACAAAGTTAGTATTATCTGGCTTTAAATTTGAAGATAAAGCACTTCGTTTTCATCACGCTTACTCTGCACAAGAAGCAAAAGAAATTTTGGCATCACAACAAAACATTTCAGTAGGGCTGATAGATGTTGTGATGGAAAGCAACCATGCCGGGTTAGACCTGATCCGGTATATTCGTAATGACTTAGAGAACTTTGATATCCGACTCGTTTTACGAACGGGGCAACCTGGCGAAGCACCTGAAGAGTCAGTGATCCGAGATTATGATATTAATGACTACAAAAATAAAACCGAGCTAACTGCTGTTAAGTTAAAAACACTACTTTATTCTGCTTTAAGAGCACATAGGGATATTCAAACCATAGAAAAGCATAAAATGGGACTTGAACGCATTATTGATGCGTCATCCAATTTTTTACAGTGTAGCAATATTCAAGATTTTGCATCAACCATATTATCTCATGTATCCGCAGTAATGGGATTATCAGACTCAGAAATTTATTGTGCCGCAGCCGTTAACCACCAAGCGAATGCCCCGACAAAATTTAAGTTATTGGCCGCGTCCGGTGAGGGGGTTGAACCACACAATGGCTCAATACCTGATAATGTACAAAAGCTCTTTGTAAAAATACATAACAACAAAACTTCACTCAAAACGCGTAATGAATATATAGGTTACTTTCCCTCTCAAGAGGGTAACGAAACAATGATTTATGTGAGTAAAGAAAGTGACTTACATACAATGGACTTTCAGTTACTAGAGTTCTTTGCTAACAATATCGCACTGGCTTACGACAATCTGAAATTGCGCGAGACCGTTAAAGATTCTCAAAAAGAGCTTTCTTATATTCTTGGCGAAGCAGTGGAAAAGCGCTCTAAGGAAACCGGCTCACATGTCAAACGAGTCGCACATTATAGTATGTTGTTGGGGCAGCTATATGGGCTCTCTCATTACCACGCTGAAATCATTAAACTCGCCTCTCCCCTACATGACATTGGTAAAATTAGCATACCTGATCACATACTCAATAAACCTGGAAAGCTTACCGATGAAGAATGGTTAATAATGCAGACCCACGCCCAGCAAGGCTACGAAATCTTGAAAAATTCAACAAATGAGATTTTGCAATGTGGTGCACTAATTGCACATCAGCATCACGAAAAATGGGATGGTTCTGGGTACCCACAAGGGCTAAAAGGTGAACAAATTAACATTGTTGGCAGGATCACAGCATTGGCTGATGTGTTTGATGCATTGGGCAGCGAACGCTGCTACAAGCCAGCTTGGCCGCTCGATAAAATAATTGAGTTAGTCAACAATGAAAAAGGAAAACAATTTGATCCCAAGTTGGTTGACCTTTTTCTAAATAATCTGGAACAATTTATTGAGATACGTGATAGGTATCCTGACTAACTTTGTAATCAGAATGTAAAAACTTCACTTTCCTTTTCCCGTTTTGTGTATTATTATTGGGAAAAGACGTAATAAATGTGTTTTAGTTGAAATTAAAAGGAATTTCACATGAGATTTGAACAACTCGAGCAGTTCGTTGCATTAGGCAATTTAAGACATTTTAGACAAGCTGCGGAACAAACCCAGATCAGTACCTCAGCCTTAACGAGGAGCATCCAAACTCTTGAAGATGAGATAGGGTGTGAACTTGTGAAGCGCTCCACTCGCTCCGTCAAGTTGACCGAACAAGGTGAACTCTTCTTAAAATATTGTAAAACGACGCTTTCAGAATTGGAGTTGACTAAGAAAACGATTAAGCAAAGTTTATTTGGTCGTGACAACCAAAAGTTAATTATTGGTTACACAAACCAAGCAAGCAGTATTGTCCCGGTTTCTTGTGGTCAGTTTCTAGCGCAATACCCTAACGTCAAAATTGAAATGCAATTGCAAGACGAGCTAGAACTCACTCGTAAGCTACAACTTGGTGAAATTGACATCAGTGTATACCTTCAAAGCGCTAACAGCATCGTGAGTGACATACATTTACCAGATCAGTTAGTTCTATTTGTTTCTAGAAGTCATCCACTTGCTAATCAAGATAGTATTCGTAAAGCAGAGTTAACTCAGTATCCAATGTACGGCTGTTTTTCTCAGTCGAAACAAGTACAAAGCATGCTAAATGAAGCTGTTGAGTCGCTGAATAAATCGACTGGGGTGAAAATAGGTAGTATTGAGCAAGTTATTGCTGGCCTGAAAACAAGCAATAGTTTCGCTATCGCGAGTATTGAACATTCAAAATCGATAGCACAAGACCCAAATCTAGTGTTACTGAAGACAAATAAGGCATTAGATAGGGAGCAATTGATCGTACAAACTAATCACCAAATTGGTACCAACGATCATATTAATCATTTGCTTGAATTGATTGAAGATGCTGCATCCTCAAAGAGTAAGCAAACAATCACTTACTAATAAGTATTTAATCTTAAACTTGAATAAGAGGTGGGCTAGCTTGTTTTTAAGTCCATCTTGGATGATTTCTCAATCTATAGCTGTCACGCGATAGACGCGCATTACCTATCCATATTTCAAGTTTTTTTATCTAATGAATACTTGAGCTAGGGTGAGCCAAATTACTTTGTTTAAAGCTCGCCCTTAATTGCCCTTTGTATAGGTTGAGCGTGTTTAAGAAACCACCTCCCCCACTTTATGCTTTCAAAGAGCCAACGCCCTACCCGCCAAAACTGACAGAGAAAAGATAGCCATTAGTAAAAACCTACCTTCCACTGCTCACTCATATTAGCGCTCTACAGTGGCATAAAACCAAAGACGACACCTACAAAAATAGCTAATCCAACATAGTTGTTATTAAGAAAGGCCCAAAAACACGCATCACGCTCTCGATTTCTGATCACATATAGCTGCCTAATTAGCAACGCGATAGCAACGCTTAAACCAAGCCAAAATAAGTAGTTCAATTCATATGCGTAACCAATCGCAGCCATTATTGCTATAAAAAGTACGTTTAACATAGCAATGATATGTCTGTCCCATTGACCAAATAGAATAGCTGTAGACTTAACGCCAATTTTTACATCATCATCCCTATCTACCATTGCATACATAGTGTCATACGCGACAGTCCAAATTAGGTTAGCAGCGAAAAGTATCCAAGCAAGCACTGGGACGTGCTCATTAGCAGCCATGAAGGTCATTGGGATCCCCCAACTAAATGCAGCACCGAGAACAAATTGTGGCAAATTTGTATAGCGCTTCATCAGCGGATAAACCGACGCTAATGCTAAGGCACCCAAAGATAGCGCGACCGTTTGCCAATTAAGCAATAAAACAAGTGCAAAAGCTAACACAATCAATACAAAAAATAGTGATAACGCTTCTTTACTTGTGACAGCGCCTGTTGCAAGCGGTCTTTGTGACGTCCGCTTAACCGCACCATCCACCTTGCGATCCGCAAAGTCATTAATCACGCAACCGGCGCTACGCATGATAAAAACACCGAGTGCAAAAATCACAATTAAAGACAGCGTAGGAACACCTTCGGCAGCAAACCATAACGACCATAATGTTGGCCATAGTAAAAGGAGCGTACCAATGGGTTTATCCAAGCGCATTAGCTGGCTGTACGCTTGCCACTTTTGTTTATTAATCATAAAAACTTTCCGATATAAACACTTCGCAAACTAGAATTTTGGCGTTGCCATTTTTAAACCAGCTCTTTCTGGCAAAAAGCTCGGTTGGGGAAGAGAGCGAAGCTCCCATTAAGCCAGCCAGTGATAAATACTCAGATGCTCTAAGTCGTATGTATTCAAGTTCACCTCTGTGCCAGTTTAAGTCCGAAAAAAGGATTTCTCCCAACGGGGTATCTCCTATCAGGTGGACGCCAGTATTACAAGCTTGTTCGTTAAGCCAACTTTGACCATATATTGCCGCTCTACCGTTGCAATTAAGTGTGACTTCACGGCACCAAGCGACGCTTGAAAGATCAGCTTTCAACGTATCTGGCACATCTTTTAATTCATCACTCAAAACTGAAACAGAAAAGCTATCACAGCTACTTTTTAGCTTTGCAGTAAGCGAATGGGTTTCATATAAGTAAGGTGCCAATGCAGCCTCTACATTCACTAACTGAGTATTTTTATGCCAAGGAAGTTCTAAAGGTAATTGCAAAAGCAATGTTCTATATCCATTTTAAAAATTCGTCGCCATCATAGCAGAGCGAGCGCTATCTAAAAAGTTTATGTTTGTGTACAAGCCAGCTGTAAAAGCAACGCAATTATGTATAAACTAAGTAAAAAGTAATTTGCACTAGGATACCTAACCAAATATGAGATTGTTAGCTGTTGTACTTACTGTATGCTTAGCACTATCTGCGGCTTTCCCCGCTAAAGCGGACTCGAATATTGGGTATTTTGGGTTTGAGCCAGATATTATTACTAACTATATCGGCCAATCTAATAAGAAGCTGGGCTATGTTCGTGTTACAGTGGATCTGATGCTGAATGATGTGTCGAATATTGCAGTTGTTGAGCACCACACCCCCCTACTCAGAGATGCAATAGTTCAAATATTAAGTAAAGAGAATGAAGAAACGGTCAAATCATTAACAGGTCGAGAAGAAATCAGAAAGCGTTGTGCCGAAAAGTTAAAAACCCTATTAAAAGAAGAAACTGGACAAGAAATTGTCCGTGATGTGCTATTTACTAAGTACTTGTATCACTGATTTTAAACTAAGAAGTCAATAAGGAAGCGTCGGCATTAACGCTTCCACGTAAGACATGCTCAATGCTATTACATGCCCCTCATAACACAAGAAGACCGCACCTTTTTATACTTCCCTTTTATCTTGATTATTCGGCCAGCACGCGGCAATAAACATACCTGATAACAAACCAAACAAATGAGCCCAATTAGCCATACTAATGAAAAATGTATCGGTGAAGCCAAACAACATCCACAGCAGCATAAAACCAACAACTGGTTTGGATACTAATGGTAGTTGTTGCGGGTTTTTATGACCAATAATCCAGCAAAAGCCTAGTAACCCATAAACCACACCACTTAAACCACCAAAGTTAGCATCTACAAATACAAACTGCATAAAGTTACTGGTTGTACCTGTCACAAAATAAATACAGATTAAAGACCAAAGCCCAAAACGTTTGCTAACTTGAGCGCCAAGGTGTAACCACCAGCTTAAATTAAAAATGAGATGTATTGCACTAAAGTGGATCAGCGTAGGAGTTATCCAAGCCCATGGTTTATCCAAAGAAAAGCGAAATAATGAAAAGATATGGTTAGCATCACCAAACAGCATAGTGATGAACACTATGATACTGACAGCAAATACCCCTTGAAGTAACCAGTTGAGAGTTAAAAAACGCTGGACTAGGTTAAGCTTTTGTCCTTGATAATTAAATAGCCCTGCAGTACTGCCCGTTTGCCAAGACGCGGCTTGATACCGTTTAGCCTCAGGGTTGGCTATAAATTGCTGCCATAAATATATCGCTTGCTGCTCATCGCCACGCTCAAGCCACACTTCAACTTGTTGCCCATCATGACTACGTAAAATACACTCAATTCCCTGAGTCTTTATATAGTCAACAGCCCCTTGAGCAAGTCGAGGGTTGTGATAATGGGCAATTAATTTCACTTTTCGATCTCGTTAGGCAGTTCACTTGCCCACTGTGTGAAGCCACCGTCCATGCTATAGACTTCCTCAAAACCTTGTTCTATCAAATAATTTGCAGCGCCTTGTGATGAAATGCCATGGTAACAAACCACTATTATTGGCTGATCGAACTCTTTTTCCTGCATAAAGTGTGCAAGGTTGGCATTTGATAAATGCTCAGAGCCAGGAATATGCCCCTGAGTAAAAGTGTTTTCATCGCGTATATCTGCAATAACCACTTCTTCATTACTTAAGAGTGCATGTGTGTCTGCTACTGAAATATGTTTAAAGGACATGTGCTACCTATTTTAATACCTAAAAAGTAAAAGACGACTAAACCCAATGTGGGCTTAGCCGTCTTTGTATTATAACTGCTCATTGATGCTGGGAGCAAAGGTCAACAGACCCTAATCCCAGTTCAAAATAACTTTACCCGATTGGCCAGAAATCATCGTATCAAAGCCTGTTTGGTATTCATCAATGTGGAATTGATGTGTGATAATTGGGTCAAGGTTCAAGCCAGATTGGATCAAACTTGCCATTTTATACCAAGTTTCGAACATTTCACGACCATAGATACCCTTGATAACCAAGCCTTTGAAAATCACTTGATTCCAATCTACAGCCATATCCGAAGGTGGAATACCTAACATGGCAATTTTACCACCGTGGTTCATGCTATTTAGCATACCTTTAAAAGCAGAAGGCACCCCCGACATTTCAAGACCCACATCAAAGCCCTCGGTCATACCAAGGTCTTTCATTACTGCCTCTAAGCTTTCATTGGCAACATTTACTGCCCTTGTCGCTCCCATCTTAGTTGCAAGCTCAAGGCGGTATTCGTTTACATCGGTGATCACCACATGACGCGCGCCAACATGTTTAGCAACCGCGGCGGCCATAATTCCTATTGGGCCAGCACCTGTAATTAATACGTCTTCACCCACTAAGTCAAATGACAATGCCGTGTGTACTGCATTACCGAATGGGTCAAAGATAGACGCTAGCTCGTCAGAGATATTGTCTGGGATTTTAAACGCATTATAAGCAGGAATAACGAGATACTCCGCAAATGACCCTTCGCGGTTTACGCCTACCCCAATGGTATTTCGGCATAGGTGTACACGTCCTGCACGACAGTTGCGACAATGGCCACAGGTAATATGGCCTTCGCCAGATACCCGGTCGCCAATGCTAAAACCTCGCACTTCTTGTCCCATATCGACGACTTCACCAACATATTCATGACCAACTACCATTGGAGTTGGAATCGTATTTTGCGCCCACTCATCCCACTTATAGATGTGTACATCGGTACCACAAATGGCCGTTTTACGGATTTTGATCAAAAGATCATTGTGCCCAACTTCTGGTTTTGGCACATCCGTCATCCAAATTCCTTCTTCTGCTTTCAACTTGGATAATGCTTTCATAGTATTCGCTCGTTAGCTGCCCCAATTAAAAACTGGGTGCAAAATTAAATTACGCCTAAGTCTTTACCGATACGGGTGAAGGCTTCGATTGCTTTGTTTAGCTGCTCAGTGGTGTGTGCAGCTGAAATTTGTGTACGGATCCTTGCCTGACCTTTAGGTACTACTGGATACGAAAACCCGATAACATAAATACCTTCATTTAATAATCTGTCAGCCATTTCTGACGCTACTTTTGCATCTCCTAGCATAACTGGAATAATGGCATGATCCTTACCTGCACAAGTGAACCCAGCAGCTTCCATTTTGGTGCGGAAGTAAGCGGCATTATCCCAGAGTTTAGCACGCAGAGCGTCGCCCTCTTTCATCATATCTAATACTTTGATTGAAGCGGTAACGATTGAAGGGGCTAAAGAGTTTGAGAATAAATAAGGACGTGAGCGTTGACGTAGCCACTCTACGATTTCTTTTTTACCTGAGGTGTAACCGCCAGACGCGCCACCAAGCGCTTTACCAAGTGTTCCAGTAATAATATCTACTCGGTCTAGAACACCACAGTACTCAGGAGTACCACGACCGTTTTCACCTACAAAACCGACAGCATGCGAGTCATCAACCATCACAAGTGCATTGTATTTATCAGCTAAATCACAAACAGCTTCTAAATTACAGATAACCCCATCCATTGAAAAAACACCATCTGTCGCGATGAGTTTCGTTTTTGCACCAGCAGCATCCGCAGCAATAAGTTGCTGCTCTAAATCTGCCATATCATTATTAGCGTAGCGGAAGCGTTTAGCTTTACAAAGGCGAACACCATCAATGATTGAGGCATGATTCAGTGAATCTGAAATAATAGCATCTTCAGGGCCTAAGATGGTTTCAAATAAACCCGCATTGGCGTCAAAACATGAAGAGTAAAGGATCGTGTCTTCTGTTTTTAGAAATTCGCTGATCTTCGCTTCAAGCGTTTTATGAATATCTTGTGTACCACAGATAAAGCGCACAGAAGCAACACCAAAACCATGATCTTCTAGGCCGTGTTGTGCCGCTTTGATAAGCTCTGGGTGGTTAGCTAGACCAAGGTAATTATTTGCACAAAAGTTAATAACACTTTCGCCTGTAGATACCGCGATCTCAGCTTGTTGCTGTGAAGTAATAACACGCTCTTTTTTATATAATCCTTCAGCTTTTACTTCTTCAATTTGTTGCTGAAGCTGGCTGTAGAAGGCCGATGCTCTCATCTGGGAGTCTCCATTATTTGCACGGTGATAGTCAATTGTATACTGCTTGTACAGAATAGTGCTTAACTATCAGAAATTTACGCTTGAATGCTGTTATTAACGCCTTCAAGTTTTTGGCAAGCAGCAGCCAGTGTATGGCAGCTACTCAAAAGATACCTGTATTTTAAAAGGTTCACACAATAAATGCACGATTTGCGACGGTTAGCAGCAAAGTTTCTTTACTATAAGATAGATAATGCTTGCGGCACTGATCCCAACGATTTGCACACATAATCAGCTAACTGTTTTTGCGTATCAGTGAAGCGCTGTCCTGATTCGACTAACACTGTGGTAGCCAGCCCCGCAGCATGGGCAGCTTGAATATCTGAAACTTTATCTCCTACCATGATACTTTGTGCTGGATCTAAATTATGCTCTGCAATCGCTTGATGCAACATCCCAGGCTCTGGCTTCCTGCAACTACACTCAACGTTATAAGGTGCGTTGGCTTTCTCAGGGTGATGAGGGCAAAAGTACACCCCTGTGATTTCTATACCACGAGCCATAAATTGTGCACACATCCAATCACTTAATAGGTGAAACTGTGCTTCATCATAATAACCTCTGCCAATACCCGACTGGTTGGTCACTACTACGATTTTATAACCGGCTTGAACAAACTGTTTGCACGCATCGAATACTCCATCGATAAATTCAAAATCGGCGATTTGATGCACATACGCATGATCTTTGTTAATCACACCGTCTCTATCTAAAAAGATTGCTTTGTGCATTATGAATTAAGCTCCTGCTCTTTAACCACGCGGTCGAACATTGCGATAACATCTGCCACTTCTATCTGCGACATTAACTCGCGCCCTTTTACACGAGTTCCCCAAGGTAATTCATCAGCAGTTTTCCCTTTTTGCGCCACTAAGTTTTTGTGATAAACCTCAACCACATAATCTTGGTACAAGTAAGGGCCTGTTCGCTTGGGGTTTGAATGTGCATACAAACCAATAACGGGAGTATTTACAGTCACAGCCATATGTGCAGGGCCTGTATCTGGCGCTAACACTACATCGGCTTGATCAAGTATACATAAGAGCGCTTTTAAGTCTGTTTTCCCAACAAGATTTAACAGTGCGGATTGAGTATGCTTTTGAATGTCAGCTGCTAAGTTCTGTTCCAGCTCCGTAGGCCCACCAGTTATAACGACGTTGAAGCCGCTTTTCATTGCATGATCTGCAAGCGCAGCATACCGCTCAGGTAACCAGTTGCGCTCGGCTTTACTCGCTGCAGGTGAAATAACAAAGATTTTCCCCTCTGGCAGTAATGCTTTGGCAGACGCTTTATGATCATCGGTGACAGGCATATTCCAGCTTGGTTTCGCGCACTCAGCACCGATTGCACGAGCAAAATTTTGAAAGCCCTCTAACACATGAGGCGACTGTTGTGCAGCGATACGTTTATTAATAAACAAACTATGAAGCTCTTTTGAGCGCCCCTTATCAAATCCAATTTTTTGCTTTGCAGGGATAACACGAGCAACGAGGTTAGCTCTTAATGCAACTTGCATATGTAGCAAAACATCAAATTTTTGTCCTTTAAACTTCGCTTTCAAAGCTTTGAGCGCAGCTTTCCCCTGTTTTTTGTCAAATACCACCAACTCAACACCAGGTAAACCGGCTAGCAACATGGCTTCTACCTTTCCTATTACCCAGGTAATTTTAGCCTGTGGGTGCGCTCGTTGAATTGCTTGCACCGCGCTAACAGCATGGCAAACATCACCAATCGCTGACAGTCGCAAAATACAAATAGAGGATAAGGAGTTGCTCAAAATATTTGCTCTCATGGAAAGTTATAGGCGCTTGATCTTAAATTAATCAAACAAGTTTGCAAGTTTCACTGACCGAGAAAAGTCGTTAGAATAAAACAATTAGTCACCAAGAACTCTGACACTGTGCAAATCTCTAAGCAATCATATTATTTTTTACTTACCCCCACTCACTCAGCGCTGACGGTGTCAGCAGAAATGTTTGAACCGGAATATTGGCAAAAAAATAATGCGATTGTCGGCTCTAAACAAGGTAGAGCGACCGCTTGGTTTGTAAAGCTTCATGATAAGGTTGTCGTGCTCAAGCATTATTATCGTGGTGGCTTAATTGGTAAATTACTAAGCGACCAGTATTTGTTTTTTGGTTTAAAAGGTACCCGAGTATATCAAGAGTTTGAATTACTTGAGCACCTAAAACAACAGGACTTACCTGTGCCCGCTCCAATCGCAGCCAGAGTCTCAGCTAGGTTTGGTGTTTACCGTGGAGATATCATCACTGAAGCGGTAGAAGATGCGATTAGTGTTTGTGAAATTCTACAATCCCGCGCTCTTCAAAACATCGAATTAGAGAAAATAGGTCAAACAATCGCTAAATTTCATCAAGCAGGTGCGTACCATGATGATTTAAATATCAACAATATTTTGTTTAGCGGTGATGGCGAAGTCTTTCTCATTGACTTTGATAAAGGTAAAATTCTGGCACCGGCAACGCCATGGCAACAGGCAAATATCGAACGTTTGCAGCGCTCTTTTAAAAAAGAGGCCGGCAAATGGCCGACCTTTCATTTTGACGATAATCAGTGGCAAGCACTGCTTCAAGCGTACCGCACGTCAGTTTAACTTTTTTGCAGCTGTGCTTTTTTAATCACGTTCGAAGTCGAGCATCCATCCAGAAATGGCAACACCTCGACTTTACCGCCTTGATTAAGAACATGCCCAGCTCCTGCAATATCTTCTACTTTGTAATCACCCCCTTTGACTAAAATGTCGGGACTGATCATCTCTATGAGCTTAGCTGGCGTATCATTTTCTTCGATACTGCCAAATGGGATAACCCAATCTACCGAGGCGAGGGCTGACAGCACCATAGCGCGCTCCTGTAGCGGGTTTATTGGACGCTCAGGCCCTTTTAGACGAGCTATAGACTCATCGTTATTCAGACCGACAACCAATCTGTCACCCATTGCTTTTGCTTGTGCTAAGTAACGAACGTGTCCGGCATGGAGAATATCAAAGCAACCATTGGTGAAAACAATCGTTTCACCATTTTGTTTCGCAAAAGAAATATGCTTCAACACTTCCTCAAATGGTGTTTGGTAATGTTCGCCTGTTTCGCGTAGATATTGACCTAGCTTGCGGCTTAGCTCTTCTGGTGACACTGTCGCAGCGCCAAGCTTACTCACGGCAATCCCAGCTGCAATATTCGCCACTTCTACCGCATCTTTAGCTGGCATACCAGCCCCAAGCATAGTCGTAAGTGTGGCGATCACCGTGTCACCCGCGCCCGTTACATCACTTACTTCTTGCACTTGAGCTGGAAAGTCATGCTTCTGCGTTGCTGTGATCAAAGACATGCCCTGCTCTGAACGCGTCAGTAACATCGCACCAATCCCAGCCGTTTTAAGCAACTTACGGGCACTTGAGGTTAATGCTTCTTCTGAGCTTGCATCGCCGCCAGCTAACTTAAATTCGTTTAAATTGGGTGTTATAAAGTCAGCGCCTTGATATAGGCTTAAGTCACTATTTTTGGGATCAATAAGCACAGTTTTACCTGCAGCTTTTGCTACTGCTATCATCTCTGAAATAGCGGATAATGCGCCTTTGTTATAATCACTGAACAGAACGAAGTCGTAGTTGTCGATTTCTTGTTTTAAGCGCGCAAGCAATAATTGGCTATGTGACAACTGAAAAGGTTCTTCCAAATCTAGTCTCACCACCTGTTGATGACGGCTAATCACGCGCATTTTGGCAATCGTTGGACACTCAATCACACTGACCAAACTCGATGCTATGTTGTCCTGTTTTAGAATAGCTTCTAGCGTCTTACCATTGTCATCTTCACCAATGAGTCCAAGTAATCCAACCTTGCCATCAAGGTGGGCGATATTTTTCGCAACGTTTGCAGCGCCGCCCGCCTTATCTTCCAACGCACTCACTTTAACCACCGGTACCGTGCTTCAGGAGATATTCTGCCTGTATCGCCATGCCAATAACGGTCAAGCATCACATCGCCTACGACTAACACGCTGGCTTGGTTAAGTTGTTGTAGTGCCGCTAGGTTCATGCTTGTTGCTCCGCTTCAACTAGCATATCTACAGCTTCACACAGCCAATGACCAATGAACATATGTGCCTCTTGAATACGTGCAGTTTCATCATTAGTGATAATGATAGGTAACTTAGCGATATCCTTCACTTTGCCACCGGTTCGACCGGTTAGCGCAACAGTATAAGCACCTATATCATTGGCCGCTTGTAGCGCTAAATTAATATTTGGACTGGTGCCTGAAGTGGTTAAGCCAATCACCATATCTTCCGGCTTACACAATGCTTGTACCTGACGCTCAAATACCGAGTCAAAATGGTAGTCATTACTATGTGCGGTAAGAATAGACGTATCTGTAGTTAAGGCAATTGATGCTAAAGGTCCACGCTCAAGTTTATAACGCACGACAAACTCCGCCGCCAGGTGCTGTGCATCCGCAGCGCTACCACCATTACCAAACCATATAACCTTTCCTCCGGCTGCCAATGTACTCTGGCATGCTTCTAGTAATGCTATACATTCTTGATGGTAGTTAGCCATAGTTTCGAACACGTCGACATGACGCTGTAAACTCGCTAAGTAACTTTGTGCTACTCGTTCATTCAATGACATATTTTTTCCTAAACTCTTCTTTGCTCAGCCCGTGTATACCTACCAGTATACATGTACTGATAACCAAGTGTAATTCTCACCAAAGACATCTTTACCTAAGGTTAATTTGGTTTCGATTTGCTTATTGTATGCTTCACCGATGTGGGCAAGTTCTAGTTCATACCCTCGCTCATACTCAGCTCCTGTTTCACCTAGCTCATTAAAATAATTGCTTTCATTATCAATCACAGAAAGCTTAGCACGCCACAGTGAGCTATAGTCGGCTTGATAGGTACCTTCTAAAACATGAACTTGAGTGGGTGCACCATCATCAAACTGGCGATGATTACCTGCAAAGTGACCGACAACGAAACCATCAATACTATTTCCCTGTGTTTCGTATATTTCATTCACATACCAAAGACTTTCCATGTCGGTATATTCATACCGTAACGAAGTGGTGGATGTTAGTTGTGGCAAATACACGCCAAAGCTAGTCGCGGTGTTACCAAATAAGTAGTTTTTGTGGTTGTTTGTATCCTCACCACCATACTCTAAATACCACTGCGCTCGCGTGCCATAATTGGTAGTAAAGCTTGTCGTAATTGTGGCCCACTGATCTCCAAGCTCATCGTCTTGTGTTAGGTCACCAATTTTGTTGTCATTTCCTGCTGGGTCTATATACGCTTTTATAAAGTCCTTAAAGTCGACCTTTCTAGGGCCGCCACCAAATTGCAAAACACGATTTAGCCCTATTTTCCAACCATCAATCGGCTCTATACTAAAGTGAGTACCCGCTACTTTTGGCGTTCCATCATGCAAGGTACCTTGGTATTTAATCCCCTTATCGACACTTTCTAGTTCCGAGTAAAACAGCTCAATATCAAAATTCCACCAATTTTTTATTGGTACAACCAGCCCTAGAGAGACTGACAGTGGTGGTTTTGCATTATTTGAGTAAACCTGTGCTGAGTGTTTAAATGGCGAGAACCAATGTTCTTTGTAACCTAAATTCAGTTGTAAGTTACCAAAAGACATACCGTAAAAAGTATTGTATGCCACCAGCTTGTTTGCTTCTGCGCGATACTCAGCGCCAATTTGCAAAATACTCGAGTCGCTTCCGCGCCAAACTCCAGCTATGCCTAGCTCAGCATATTCGCCACTCATGTTCCCTCTATCATTGGCAATTTGCTGCTCTTCACCACTATCTACTCGCAGTGTAATAGACTTTTGAGTGATCCCATCATCTTGCAGATACGGTGCAATACCTTGGCTAATACTGTGTTGTAAGGCCGGATCTATGTGCCTTAATTGCAGCAAATTCATCTGGATCTCACTAATGCGGTAAGGCTTTGCCATAGGTGTTCCTACCGTCATTGCAAACATTTTGTCTATTTGGTATTCCAAAAGTGGGTCTTGACCAATTGGCAAATAAGCCGTAGGACTTGCTACAACCAGACTTGAAGCAAATATCCCACAACAAGCAAGTACTTGAGCTAAATTCATTTTTGTCATTCCATTACATTTAATAGATTAAATATTACCAAACCAAAGGCACAGAGGCATCTGTTGAACTGTGTAAAATTGTGTTGTTCATTCTAATTTAGGTGAGAACAAGGTAAAATCATGATTTTACAAACTGAAGCGATTTTCATGACGCGCCAATTTTACTCCCTACTGTTGCTTGTATTAGCACCTATTCTATTAAGTTATTTATATTTCATTCGGGGTAAAAAAAACCTTGGCTATCGCGCCAACTTTACCGAGCGTCTTGGTTGTGGCCTTGCGAGCTTACCACCACACAGTATTGTGATCCATTGTGCCTCAGTTGGTGAAGTGCTTGCTGCAACCCCTCTCATCAAGTCAATATTGAAAACACGTGAGAATACACCTGTTATTATTACGTGTAATACACCAACAGGCAGAGCGGAAATTGTAAAAGCATTCAACAATATTGCCCAAGTACATACCTGCTATCTTCCTATTGACTTTGCCTTTGCCACGAGACGGTTTTTTTCAATTCTAAAACCCCAACTCCTGATTGTGATGGAAACTGAGCTGTGGCCAAATCTTTTTCACTACGCCAAACAAAGTCAATGTAAAACCTTGGTCGTCAATGCCAGACTCTCAGAAAAATCATACCAAGGTTATAAAAAGCATGCTTGGTTAACAAAAGGCCTGATAAATAACATAGACGGACTCGCAGCCCATAATGAAGAAGACGGCGAGCGTTTCATCAAACTCGGGCTTGTTCAATCTAAACTTCACATTACCGGCTCAATCAAGTTTGATATCTCAATCACTGAAGAAGAAATTACAAAAGCAAGACAGTTTCAAGCAAATTACCCCGAGCGAGTAATTTGGCTTGCAGGATCTACACACCCTAAGGAACATGAGCAAATTATTGCTGCACATCAGCGAGTATTAAAGCAAGTAAGTAATGCCTTACTTATTATCGCGCCTCGTCATCCCGAGCAGTTTCAAGCAGTTGCTGACCACCTCAGTGAGCAAGAGATCACTTTTACCAGAAAGAGCAGCGACAACATAAACACAGAAGCCTCGGTCTTGTTAGCGGATACTTTAGGAGAATTAAAGTGGCTATTTGGAAGTGCCGATATCGCCTATATTGGTGGTAGCTTGATTGAGCGCGGCGGCCATAACCCACTAGAAGCCGCGGCTCACGGTGTGCCTATTTTAACCGGCCCACATACCTATAATTTTGCGCATATATATCCTCAACTTATCGCGCAACAAGGTGCCATCGTAGTCGATGATGAGGACAAGCTTGCCGCTGAAATTATTACGCTATTTAAAGATAAATCGCTTCGAACGCAAACCGGTGCTAACGCTAAATCAGTACTAGTTGAAAATACCGGAGCTATTGCTAAAACCATGAAACTAATAAATAAGAGCTTGGAATAATTCATGAATACAGTCATCTCTACAATGCAAAACTGGGTTAGCCAAGTCATTGTGAAATACAACTTTTGTCCATTCGCTCGAAAAGAGGTAGAAAGTAATAGCATTCATTATTTCGTGTCTCAAGCGATAAGTTATGACGATGCCGTAATGGATATGCTAGAGCAGTGCTCAGAGTTAAACCACCACCCAGAACGAGAAACAACGCTAGTTATATTTGATAAAGGTTTTAGTAATTTTGACGACTTTTTGGATCTCGTCGACCTTGCAAACGCGTTATTAGTCGCGCAAGGGTTTGAGGGGACTTATCAAATTGCAAACTTTCACCCAAATTATGTATTTGCTGATAGTGATGAAGATGATGCGGCAAATTACACGAACCGCGCACCATACCCAACACTTCACTTGATCCGCGAAGAGAGCATGGCTCAAGCATTAGCTGAATATGACGACCCGGAGCAGATCCCTGAAAATAATATTCGTCTGGCAAGGCGAAAAGGGGAAGCGTTCTGGCAGCATTTGCTTCAGCAATGCCACAAGAGTAAATAATCTAAGCTCCGGATAAATAGTCAAAAGGCTGGCAAAGTCAGCCTTTCCTTATGAGACTTTGGGAGAATTACTTTTTCACCCAGCGGCCACTCACCTGAATATAGTGGCCTGATTGCGTTTTTTTATACGCTTTTTTAGCCGCTAGAGCCTCTACTTGCTCTAGGGTAATACCGTTCTTTTTCGCTAACTGTTGATATTTCTGTTTGCGCTTTTCATTCACTTCATTGACTAACTGCTGTACACCTTGGCCATTTTTTACCACACCAAGATAGCCTGATGTAGTTTCACCAACCAGACCCTGTGATTTAGCATCGTCAATAGAAATTGCGAATGCGGCGAAGCTCATACTGAGTCCAATAATTAGGGTAGAGATTGCTTTAAGCTTCATAAATCCTCCTTAGAATAGCTCACTGTCTTCGCTGAATAAGTTGTCGAGTTCTTTATCCACTTTCACACGGATCTCGTGATCGACTTTTACATTTAAGTTGATCGTTATGGGCTCTTTGGTTTCTACTTGCACCTTATGAGTACAAGCACTCAACACCAATAAAGCTGATATCACTAGCATCCATTTCATTCACTAACGCTCCTCTTTATTTAACGCATTTTCCACTTCGCGCGTGATCTCGTCGCTCAAGCGTAAGGCTCGTAATAAGGTAAACACATTTTCTGAGTGTGTATAGTTAAAGTTTACTGGTTGTTGTTGGCGTTTGTTAATTCCTGTAATTTTAACATCTAAATCCAACCAACCATCTTCACTTAAATTTACACCACTGCTCAACTGTTCAATCGTTAATTCGTCAAGTACACCTATCACCGTTTGTAAGCTGGGCTGCTGTGCTTTTAACGCATTAATTGACGCATTGTTTTCAACCTTTAATAGCCCCTCACTAACATTATGAATATGACCAGAATCAATGCGTACCCCAGATGAAGAAACTTGTACTGGTAGCTTGCCCGAGATCAGCCCTCTGAGCTCAACACCAGCATCATGTCCAGAGGCGGCAATAAGGTCTAAACTCAGTTTATCTAACGATACCTGAACCTCCTGCGGCGTTGGTATAAGCTTAACTTCTTCAATGTTGATGCTACCGGCAAAAACTTGTGCACCAATATCTTTGAGTTTTACTATGCCAGCTTCACTGAGAAGTTGAGCTTGTATTGCTTGGACAATAACCCCAGCTCTCAACTCTTCAACACTCAGTGTGGTTGGTTCGAGTTGAATATTAGCTGAACCTAATTGGGCGGAGACATCAACCGCAGCATTTTGAATAAGCCGCTCATTAAATAACGCAGAGCCGTTTTGAATGCCACTATCTAAGGTAAATATGCGCGTGGATAAATCCCCTTCGAGTACTGCATAGAAGTTTCCATTCGTCATCTTTAATTCGGGTAAAAGGGCATCAATGTATGGCTGAAGCTGAGTGAGTTGCTGCGTGGGCACATGTAATTGTGCTGGATGTTTTAAGTTTGAGTATTGATGCTCAAACAACGCCTTTACACCATCAATATTAATCACATGTGACGCCATTAATCCGCGACTTTGCTGCCCTTTACTTTCAATGCTCACATCTTTCAAATTAAGATCAGCTAAGTTCACTTCTGCTACCTTAGTATTGCCCGACAAGGTTGAAAAGATCTCACCTGTCGCGACAGAGCCTTGCCAACGGAGTGTCTGCACTAACTCATTCAGTTTGTAATTCTGCTGTTGTATCTGTGCACTAATTAAGTTGAGGTTGATATCAAAATCGTGTGTAGGCTCTAACACCACTCGCCCGCTCAACGTGCTCTGCTTTGCAGTTACATTTTCGACATTCAGGTTTTGCAGTGTTGAATCAAGCGTTATCGCAAAACTCATTCCCTCAGGTAAGACTCTGTGTAGACGATGTTCACTTTTGAGTTTTGGCACATCTAGCTGCGCATGTAAATCAAGCTTCAGAGATGGATTATCAATTATTAAACCTGATGTCGACAACTGGGTTGAGAATATAGTCGGCTGAGCTTCAACTTTAATTAGCTCGGTTGGATCACCCGATATTTTGAAGCGGCTATTGAGCTCAAGGTTCTCAGCAATAACATCTTGCAGTGTAAGCTTTTGAAGGTCACTTGTGATTTCCCCGCTCATATCAACAAAATTTGGCCGCGCACTAAACGCTCCTACCAGTGAATGCGCGCCCCACTTTTCATCGGCAAATTCAAGGCGAATATCACCATTGACGAAAGGCTCAGTTAAGTCGACTGCCAACTCGTTAACTTCAAGCTGTAACGACTTATCTTCCCCTATTACTTCGAGCGAACCTGTCGAGGCAGCTTTCGCAGAAATAATAATTTCACTCGGTAAACGAAGCTGCCAAGTACTAGGTAGCAGTTTGCGATATTCAGAATCAAAGCAATCAAGCGTTGATTTCGCTGAGATAGGCTCGGCAAGTGCTATCTTCCCCTGCTGGTTGGTTAAATCATACCGCCCTGACACAGCGCCAATATACGCAGCACTACCTTTACACTCAGCCTGTTCAAGCGCTAGTAAAGTCTCAAGCTCCATCTCTGCATCCAGAGCCAGGCCATTGAATACAAGTTGGCTAGCTCCTGAAAGGGCTTGGATCTGAGGAGGTAACAAAGTCCTAAGATACTCGCCACTTAGCTCAACATTTGCGGCAATACGCTCTGGCTGTAACGTAACTTCTGCAACGATGTCACCTGATACTACAAATTGATTCAGCTCGGTCTCTGAAATCGACACGACTAATGGCTTTGGTAATGGCTCACCAAATATGGATAGTTTGGCAACACGTATTTTGGGTCTGGCGATATCGAGTGGCAAAGCAAGGCGCTGTGGTTGAGCTGCATCTGACTTTTTGGGCGGAAGCAGTTGTATGTCAGCTTTTTCAATATTGACTTGCTGCATGCTTAGTTGCGCATCAAAAAGCTGGGCATTAAACGTCTCTGTCTGCACACACGCTTTTGTAATATGGATACGATTGAAGCCCGATAAGCGCCAGTCAAGACAGCTGATCTGAACTTCATTATCAGGCATAAAGTGTTTTATAGCCCAGAGCGACAAAGGAACTCTGGCAAGGTAAACACCCACTAAAACACTGAGTATCAACACTAAGCTCCAAAGCCACTTTTTCATTCGTATCCCTAAAATATAATTGCTATTTTCCTTTCAGTTTACCCGATAGAAAATTATCGAGCCATGAATAAAAAAGGCCACCGAAGTGACCTTTTTTTAATTTAGCCTGAGGTTTGGATAAGAAATGTTCCAACTCATTGTTG
>NZ_RCSQ01000020.1:0-29702 GCF_004103255.1 Pseudoalteromonas sp. PS5 | reverse complement strand
AATTGAGCAAGTATTAAGCCAAATTGGTATAACGGGTGTTCTTTTCGCGCAGCCTGTGCAATTCCAGTTCTGGCCGCCAGCTTCAAGGTGTTACTTTAAATTCGGCTGAATAAGTTTCTTTGGGGTTTCATTTTTTCATCTCTATGAGCTAGTTAACTCATTTAATGAGGTGTCCAAAAGTGTTGAGTCAGATCAGTCGGAATAAAGCCGGTTATTGTAGAATCCTCTGCTTTGTGCATTGCACAAAGAAATGCATGTATCCGGCAAAGCTTCCCATTTCCTAAGCACATTACACTACTGCTAATTGCTCTTGATGCCTGTGCGCAAAGTTAGAGCCGACACAACCCGACATAATCAAGAACCACTTCAGCACACTGTGACTGACGTGGCGGAGCTTGCCAGATGTTTGATGAAAAAAAGAAATGGTATCAGATTTACACTCAGCCAAACTGTGAAAAAAGGCTTGACACAAAGCTTAAAGAATTGAGATTAACGAGCTATTTGCCATTGCGTAGATTGACCAAGCAATGGTCCGACAGGGTTAAGACAGTCGAAGAGCCTGCGTTTAAGTCTTACCTGTTTGCCAAGCTTCTCCCCGAGGAAATGCACTTGGTCGAGCGGCTGGCTGGATTTGGCTTCTTTGTTTCGTATAGTGATGGCAGCAATAAAGGCCGTGGCAGGGCCTTTCCAGCCATCACAGATCAGGATATTGAGCAGATTCAGGCTGTTTTGCAGGCGTTCCCGGAGGCACTGGTATATGAAGACAGACGCCTTAAAAAAGGCGCGCAAGTGGTTATTCGCGAGGGTAGTTTAAAGGGCTATCGCGGGGCGCTGTTGGCTGATGCAACAGACAACAAAGTGGCGCTTGCGCTGCAAGGCTTGTCACAATCTTTGGTCATCACTGTCCCGGTTGAGTTACTGGATATAGAGCCACAGGATAGGCCTTGAACAGTCAGAAAAGCGCTTTTATGAACAAAGTGATACTTCAATTGTGCAGGTACTGGCGTGTCGGTGAGGTCTAAGGGTGGTACTTTGCTTGGTATGGAGCAGGCTGAAGCAAGTGCTCAGCGACCCGAGCAGGTGATCCAGCAGCTTTATCTGGACAAACGTGTCAGGCAAAAACACAGTAGCCCGGCTCTGGGGTTCAACTTTATTCAGGATCTGATCATACAACCACTGCAAGAGGGCGGGAAAACGGCACTGCAACTCACAGAGTCTCGTTCTGAGCATGTTAGTTACTCAGCACTGGCACGGGCGATTGCTGTCACTACGCTTGGCTTGCAAGAAAACGGCGTGACCAGCGGCGATACTTTGCTGCTGGTAAACTTACCCGATCTGAGTTTACTGGTTCATATACTCAGTGCCATGCATCTAGGATGTGTGTTTTGTGTGGTGGATATGCCCAGAGATAATCGGTTTGAGCGATTTTTGCTCGGGGAAAAAATAGCGTCAATCACACCTGATCACATCATTACCAATACCAAGGCAGAGTTTGAATGGCTCAGTGATTCAGTTGAACCGCCCCTAGGTACGCTGCATGTCGCTGACGAGGTGTCAATGCCACTTCGGTGTTCTGATGCGTTTCTGCTCAATAGTGTGAAAAAAGACGCGGCCATATACAGCGCCGATAAGCCTGTGTGTATCGAGTTTGACTCCGGCTCATCAAACACCTGCAAACCTTACAAATTAACGGCCAGTACGTTTTTTGAAAGCCTGATGTTATCCAGTATTTATACGCTGGATCTGAAAAAAACCGATACCTTGGCAGTATTGGATCCCGGAGCATTGCAATATCAACTCATGCTTACCAGCCTGTTTGCCGGAAGTTGCTTTAAAGCACTAAACCCCAGCAGCAGTGTGCTGTGTGGTAATGGTGTATTACGTAAATCCAAGTGGCTAAGTAAGCTGCTAGACTGGCGCGCCAACACGGTTTTACTGTTGACCCCGGCACTTCGTGATTTAATTGTTGAACAGCCTAGGTATATCCGGCAATGCAGGCGCTACTTTATTCTGAACGACGATAATCAAGGTTTGCGATGGCAAAGTTTTTATCAGCGTAAGTGCCTACATGCAAAACCGGCATTAATGGGTGTTATCTGGCAGAGAGTACTCGGTGGAGTAGGTGCGTTAAGCTATAAAGATGCTGAAACTGACACATTCAGTGTGCTCCCGCTACCAGGCAGAGTGCATATCCTTGTTGACAAGCAAACAGGCGCGGCGTCACTAAACGGGTTTGGTTATTGTGCATATCCGTTGTCTGATAATGCGCTTTATATCACCCGTTATGGCAAGCTGAGTTACGGCGATAAAGTCAGTTACTTCAATGAGCTAAATACTTCCAACTATCCGTGTACCGATATTCTTGGTTATCTGACACATAATACAGCCAATGAGCGTTGGTGGGTGTCTTATCATTTTTTAGCCGACAATCCACCTCAATTACAGGTCTTGTATTGTGCCAAACCCGATGGCGAAAACACCATAGACAGAGATACCTGCTATTACGATGTAAAACACGCTACGCAAAGTCTGCTCACCGAGGCGCATGCAGAGGCTTGCGAGCAAAGCGAAACGACACCGACACATGTCAGCTATGCGTATCGTTATCTGGGTTATGAAAGCAGCCCTTACACGCTAATACCTGACCTTCAGGCCAATCCGGACGCATTGGCAGTCAAATCCAAATTAGCGATTTACAACACCCTGAGTGAAATTCGCTATCTACTCGATAACAGGCTCACAGAGTCCTAGTCACTTTCTTTAAAACAAACAGGAGTTTTTATGGCCATTCAAGATGATAAGAATATGCCTAAATCCCGCGTAACCTTGCGTTATCGCACCCAAATTAACGGCGTACCAGAAGACATTACTTTGCCGATGCGGATCCTTGTCGCCGGTGACTTTTCCGGATATGCCTCAAACGCAGACGCCGGCCAGGCCGATGAGAAGGGTCAGCGACTATCACTGGATAAACGGCATGTTTTTGATGCAACTGAAATCTCGGACATCAAGCTTCACGATGAAAACGGCGCCAAGCTGACACCCACTGAGCAGTATAACCCGGTCATGCAGCTGCTTCGTATCAAAGGCGATGTTCAAAAAGAGCTCCAGTTTAAACATCTGGATGCATTTAGCCCGGACAGGATCCTTGAAAACAGTCAGCCGGAAATCAAGAACAAACTTGAAATCAAACGCCTGCTTAACGAAGTCATGTCTAACTTGACCAATAACAAGCGTTACAGACAAGCACTGGAAGAATTACTGACAACTAATGACTCAGACACGGTGTTAGCAGCGCTTGAACAAATCATCAGCATCTATCGCCCGCAAACCAGCCAATGTGAAGCCTAAAGGAACCCGATTATGAGCGATCAAATCGCAACTAACTTCATTGACAACATACTTTACAGTGTCAACATCATCACCAAAGAACAAAATGAAAGCAGAGCAAGCGACCCATCTATTGGGGAAGCATTTGTAACCAAAAAGAAACATGGGCTGGCTCTTGAGGCGCTGTTACTTGCAGTCAATAGTCTGCCAGGTAAACCAGAAAATCTAAAAGAAGACAACTTAGGCCAATTTAAACAAGCCGCACTGCGGTGTATTGAGGAACTAATAAAGGTACCGCTTCACTTTGATATACCAAAAGGTGGCAAGCAGCTATTTGACATCGACGCGTTCATCATTGCCCTGTCTTCGTCTGCTGTATTGAGCGAAGCAAGAAAAAAAGCAATCCCTGAAGAGCATGCCAAACTGAGTGTCTGGCTCAATGACAAAGACGGCATTAACAGTCTTAAAGTGGCCATCGAAGATGCTCCGGATGTCGACACACTTAAAGCAGAACTCGAAAAAGAAGTGTATAAAAACTCCATTGGTACCCTGGACAACTTGCAAACGGAATTAAAAAGCGCCAAAGACAAGGCCGTATTCGAGCTGAATATCAAAGAAATAGAGACTGACCGGTTGCTGATGCAAATAGCAGCACTGGCCTACAATGAGTGTCTGCCAAAGAACCCTGAGGGCGATAAGAAAGGGTCTTCTTTGCTGTTCGAGCTCAAAGAAAACATTACCAAAAAAACCACATCCATAGACAATGTGATTCAGGAAGAGCTGGACACTGTGCTACATGAGCCCGCTTTTCAGCGCTTAGAGGCCAACTGGCGTGCTCTGGAATACCTGATTGAACAAACCGACTTTTCCAAAGACATCAAAATTGACTTATTGGATGTTACTAAAGAAGAACTGGAAGACGACTTTGCCGAAAATCGCCGCGATATCGCCAACAGCAGCCTGTTCAAAAAGCTCTATACCCAAGAGTACGATCAATATGGTGGCCAGCCCTATAGTGCCATGATAGGGCTTTACGAGTTTGAAAACAGCGAGCGCGATATAAATTGGTTAAGAACCATGGGTAAAATCGCCAATGCGTCACACTGTACCTTTGTGTCTTCGGTGGGCCCTAAGTTTTTCGTTGGCCATGACGACATCAACCAGCTGGCGGAAATCAAAAACCTAGAGTCGCACATGCTGCAGGGCAAGTTTTCTAAATGGAATGAGTTTAGAGACTCGGAAGAAGCCGCTTATCTGGCGTTCACGGTACCGAGATTTATGATCCGGGCTCCCTACCACATCGAAGATAACCCGGTTCCGGGTCTGAATTACTCTGAAACAGTCGACTCTCACACTCATTACACCTGGGCCAATGCAGCGATGTTGTTTGCCCGTAACATTGTGCATTCGTACGAAGAGACTTCCTGGTGCCAGACTGTTCGCGGCCCTAAAAACGGTGGCCATATACCCAACCTTGCCAGTCATACCTTTAAACAAAATGGCCTGACTCTGACCAAAGTACCGGTTGAACTGGTGATGCCGGATTATCGTGAATTGGAGTTTGCCAAAGCCGGATTTATGCCACTGGTTTATCAAAAAGACACCACCAATGCGTGTTTCTTTTCTTGTCAGTCCATCAAAAAGCCCAAGCGCTTTAAGGACCCAAGAGACACGGAAAACTCCCAGCTGGTTACAAACCTCTCTTACACCTTGTCCATTACCAAAATCGCCCACTACATCAAATGTATTATGCGCGACAACATAGGTGGTACTGCCGATGCGCCATACATTACCAACACCATCAGTAACTGGCTGAACAGCTACGTGACGACGGTTGTTAACCCGGATGACTTGACCCTGCGAAGCTATCCGTTCAAAGCCGTTAATGTTGAAACCGTTGCCCAGGAAGGGGACATAGGCTGGTATAAATGCACCGTGAGTGTCTCTCCTCATCTGCAGTTTGAAGGACTGGATGCCGAGCTGAGACTGGAAACACAACTTTAAAATTTAACTAATTATTGCGGAGACTATTATGGCTTCAACAAATCTGGCTTGCAGCGTTGAGCAGGGATTTAATTTTCAAAAAGATGCGCAAATTCAGGTGGGTCACATTACCTCACTGAAAATTGGCGACAAAGAATATAAAAAAGACTTGGCGGTCACCGTGCCGACAGACATCAGTGGTGACAAGGTTAAAGTGGTGGGGGTTATCTCAAATATCTTTTGGGAAGGCGGACACGCAGACCCGATCATGTTCGGCTGTCGCATTTCTACAGACAATAAGGAAAGCAGTGTATTGCTGCAACATACCTCGATGAGCGATACCAGTGTGTCTTTTTCCTTTGTCATTTATGATTATGACCCGAAAGAGAAGAAGTTCTATCCCGACTTCCACACCAATGAAACCGACTTGAATGGCCTGATTGCCAAAAACGGCGGCGAACTGGATTTTGGCGTTGACCTGGATCAGGCCGACGACGTGGTCTCGCCGAAAAACTTCAGCTTCTTCCTGGGGGTTATGCCAACAGAGGAAGAACAGGAAGCGCACTTTGCCGTCAACACCAGTGCTAAGTTCGTCAAGAAATGGGGTGTCAGCGTCGCTGAATAATCCACCCCGCCTCAGGGAGTGACTCATTCTGGACGGTTGCTCCCCATTTTTTGCTTCTAATATTTTACATCTGGAGAGACACATGCTGGGAGAACTGGCTCAGGTCCACTGGCAGCTTGGGCAAACCCTGCTGCCGGAACATTTTGTCGCACAAGAGACCGCTCTGTTAACCGACAGTTCAATCAGGTTCAGTCTGACTGGTAAACCCTTTTATGGGTTGGCGCAGCTGGCCCTGGACCTATCCGAAACTGCAAAGGATATAGTGGGGATCTCGGAGTTTTGTTGCATTTTACCTTCCGGCGAGCTCATAAAGCTCAATGCCAATGCTGAGTTTTTGTTTAACCGGGGGCAAGTGATCCTGCCAAAAAGCGCTGTTTGTGCCGATCTTTACATCAATATCTATGAACACAATGCGCTAACAGCACAAGACATTCGGCTTGAGCTGCAACAGGACGCAGAGCGCAATATAGCGCCCGTGAATGAAGAGGTGGTACGCAAAGGTTATGTGCTGGAGGTCATCTCAGTGCCAAACTGTGTAGACGAGGCTACGTCAGAAGTTGAAATGCTCTCCATACGTGGCAAACTGACCCAGCTTCATCAGTTTAAACTGGTTCACTTTGCAAAGAACAACGCACAAAACTGGTTGCCAGACGAGCGCTACTTACCGCCACTGCTGGTGCTCTCAAACTCCTCGCTGTTTGCCAAGCGAGCTCAGACACTGCAACAGTACCTGACCTGTTTCAAAACAGAACTCGAAGAGCCGATTTTACAAGCTATCGAAGCTAAAAATTCACAGCAGGCAGCATTATCAGCCATTGAGTGCCAACAACAAAGAGATGCCAGTGAACAGCAATCGGCAGAGGTGATCAAAGCACATCAGCTGAGCCTGTTGAGCAGCTTGTACAAAACGCAGCGGATGCTCAACACCATCACGCAGACCGACAGCGAGGTATTACTGCACCCGTTTGAACTGTTCTGTCAGCTCGAAGCGTTTTATATCGACTGTAAACTCTATCGCAATGGACTGCCCAAAACGGACGCTATCGTCTATCGCCACAATGCGCTGGCAGAGGTGTTTGACAAACTTATCGACTTGCTGGATGAGGTGATTTTCCTCAAAGAATACAGTTACCGGCATAGTGCTTTGCGCGAAACCAATGGCATATATTCCTGCGTGGTTGATGCCGATGCAGCACAAGAAAATACGCGCTTTTATCTGGCCATTTATCATGAAAGCCAGACTCAGGTGGGACAATGTCCGGTACCGAGTTTGGTCTCGTCGGAATCCAGGCTGCGCAGTGCCACCCCAGATAATATTGAAGGCCTGAAGCTGACTCAGGTGACCAGCGATACGGTGCTGGCCCGGCTGAATGAAAATCGCCCGCATAATCGCGGCGCACAATACTTTGAGGTACATAAAGATGGCGAGTGGCACGACATCGTGAAAGCGCACAGCTTCGCCTTTTATGGACAAAGTGAATTCAGGGGCTACTTGTTTGAATTTATAACGGAAACCAAAAACTATGCGGCTCGTCGGTAAGTTTTGTAGTAAGCCGGTTTACGCTGCTCACACGGTCACGGATGCGGTGAAAAATCACCTGACAGTCCTGCTTAACGCCACGGCCGGTTTTAGCCATTTCGATTTTGATTATGGGATCCCTTGTGAAATAGGTGAGCGTCCTTCACCGCAACTGATGCAAAGCCTGTGTGAGCATATCAGGATACAAATAACCCGTTGGGAAAGCCGTTTTAGCCTGACGGAAGTGCGCTACGAATTAGACACGCGCGAGTCGAGCATTTTACTGTACGGTGAAATTGACGGTGCACCTTGTAAATTTAGGGTGCAATTACGTGGGCCGACAATATGAGCACCCTGATCTGCACCATTGAGCTCAGTAAAGACGAGGGGGAAGGGATCACTGTGCATGTAAAAAATAAAGATTCCAGCGATGAGCATCAGATACAACTGAGTAATACCAGTATCACGCTCATCAGTAAAAACGGCTCATCGACCACGCAAACAACGCAAACCGCAGACTCACTGAGCATTGACGTCGATGGAAAAAAGAGTGTGCTGTCGATGAACAAAGAGACGATTGAAATGAGCTGCACAAACTTTTCTCTTAAAGCCAGTGGCAGCGTATCAGTTGAAAGCACGTCAGAAACCAGTATTAAGGCTGGCAGCAACTTCGAGGCGCAAGCTAATGCGCAGGTGAACGTGAAGGGCAATATGACGACCCTAGAAGGTCAAAGCATCACTAACATCAAAGGCGCGCTGATAAAGCAAGGTTAAACACATGTCTGATAGTCATCATATCCATCAAATTTATCTTTCTCAGCTTCAAGGTCTGGAGCAATTCAGGTCTCAGTACCAAAGTGCGTTTGCGACCGCAGCGCTGGACAGGGACGACCCAGAGCTCAAGCGGCTGACAGAGGCTATTGCTTATTGCACGGCGCATACTCAACAGGCTGCGCTGTCCACATTGCATAGCCATGAGCAGCAGTTACTGACACAGATACATCCCTACATGACGACCGCATTGCCAGCAAAAACCATTATTCAGGCGCATCCGGATGCGAAAATGACGATGCGTTATCAGATTGATGCGGGCACACAGTTTGCGATACAAAATGAAGATTTTAAAACCGCCATGTTTAGCGCTTGCAATGCACTTAGTTTGCAGCCTGTGCAGCTTAGTCATCTAGACTGTGTGCCGACGGGATTAACATGTCAGACGCTCAGGTTGCGGTTTGACGCTTTTACCCGAATGCAGGAGGCACCGGGGGAGCTGCCGGTTTATCTCAATGTATGCAATGACTTTAATGCCACACTGGCGTTACTCACTGCACTGCTGGACAAAGAAACCCGCCTTGAAGCGACTTTTGATAACGACACGCAGCGCATCCCCTGTACGCTGGTTTTTCGCCAGCCTGAATGTCAGTTTGGGATGCATCCCATAGAAACCGTTCGTAACCTGCTGCACTTTCCTTATGCTTACTTTTGTCTGGCACTGTCAATCAAGCAAGCACCTAAGCACTGGCATAGTTTCTATCTGAGCATTCACTTAAAACAGCACCGCACATTGCCTGCACTGTCGAAAGACTGCTTCAGGCTGTTTTGCACACCGGCAATTAATTTATACCAAACTCAGGCGAAAAGTATCTGGTGTGACGGCACTCGCTCGCAATATGCCATAGTCGGCGACGAGCCAGAGGTTGAGATCCATTCGGTGCGTGGGGTTTTTCAGCATTTGGGCGATAAGAAGTTGCCCTTATTGCCCTCACTGCTCAGCCAGGCAGACAACACCTACAATTTGACAATAAATAACCAGCAACATTGGGAGCTGGACCTGAATCTGCCTGATGCTTTTGCCGAGCCGCGCACCGTCAGCATCCATGGCAACGGACATAACCCGGCGTTTAGCCCTTGGCTGTGGCATAAGCTGACGGCAACACCGAATAAAATGGAAATTCCCGGTGTAACTTGGTCATTAAACGAAGCCCGGCAGGCCTGCGCTTTAGCTCATAAAAACAATGCCTTACCATCCATGTATTTGCTAGCTATTCGTGGCAACGAGGTGGTTACCACAAAGCATCTGACCGAGCTTTTTTATGTCTTTACCACACAACTGGCGCGCGAGTTTGACGTTATCACACTCGGATTCAGAGGGGTTGAAGCAACCTCAGATCCGGCGCACTTTACGATGCTCATCAGCTATGGGGATGCCAGTGAGCTAACCGCTCGCCTGTTTATCCGGATATTTGAGATGGGGGTTAATCACTGGTTTGGGGTTCAGCACATTCGTTTACACCTGCAACAAGCAAATCCCGAGGGACGTAGAGTATGACAGCGCCCGTGTGCGATATAGCGCTGTTAACACAGCTTATCGGTCAGCTTCAACAAGATATCAGCAAACTGGACTACCCCCTAGAGCCTGCGCATAAGGCCTGCTTGGTGATGCTAAGCAACCAGCTGCTTGAGTCTTCCCAAAACGGCACTGCGCAGACTGAGCTGTTTGAGCAACTGCAACTGCTAGAGGATTTTCTGGATGTTTGTGTACTAAGGCAAGTGACCCATGAATAAAACAGCACAACAGATCAAAGACAATATTCAGCATTTTGACTTACTTGCGTTATTGCGATTACTCAGGCATCTGGGTTACAGCAACATCTGGTTTGCCAGTCACGACAGCCTTATCTCTGAGCAGCGCATTGTAGAAGCGATTGAATTTACCCCAGATGCCGTGGTGATCAGTCTGAATCTGGGGTTGCTGAGCCCGCAAAGCCCGCTGCCTGGATATATTTTGCAATTGAGAGACACTCTGATGGACCGTGCTGACGAGTTCAGGCACTTTATTGGCTACTTCGACCACATTATATTGCAACAGCTGGTGCACAGCCTGTTCCCTGAGTTCGATCACAGTGCATTTGGTCACTGGCACAATTATCAGTCGCAAGCGCTGGCAATGACAAACCTTAAGTCTGTGCGCACCATCCAGAGTGCGTTTGACTACATTTATCCTGAGTACCACATACATACACAACCCAACCACAAAATTAAAGTACAGCAGCTTGCCAGAACCCAGTTAGGCCAGGTCGTGACCGGCAACCATTACTTGCTGGGTGATACCGACTTTGTCAAAGAAGACGGGATTGTTGTGACCTTGTTTGAACAGGACAAGCATGTCGATATAGCGCAGCTCCAGCGTCGGCTCCGGCTGCACATTCTGCCTTTGCTAGCACCGATATCATTGCATCTGGAAGTACGGATCCATGGGCGGTTGCGACCGTTAAAAACGGGTGACGGGGGCTTTGCTACCCCACTGGGCTTTCACGCACTGGGCAGCGCCCAGCAGGCGGGTAAAGTAACGCTGTTTTACGGGCAAACCCATGGCTACGGGAGGTCGAGTGAACAATCATAATCAAAACCAAAACGATCTGGAAGAGGACATGGGAGAGCGGGAAGTTTACACTGCGGTTTATGAGTCGTTGCAAGGGTCTTACTCTTATCCTGATGATTTTGACCAGACGGTGTTAGCGCCAATTGATGAGCATATGCGCGTTCGGGCATTGCCCGCAGTCACTCAAACTTGTCTGACGTTATTCTCTCAGGGATGCAGCGATATTAGAGTGACCTGCCTGTATTTGTATGCCAGCGATCTGTGGCTGAGTCGAGCTGGGATGTGTGCTTTGCTTCCCTTGTTGGCAGAGTTACTCACTGAGCACCGCCATCAATTGCTGCCGGACACGTTTACTGCGGAAGCTGAACTTGCGGAAATTGACCTTAATCTGGCGCTTCTATTTAAAAAGATCACCCGCAAACTGGGGTTTCAGCTCTCACAAAGTAGCTCGACATTACAACAGCTTATTGATGACTTGGATACGGATACGCAAAGTGCACACCTAGAAGAAGTCGAGGACTTCACGCAAGGGCTACTGAAATACTTGGATGGTACTGAACTGAGCTCTGTCATGTACCTGAAAATGTATCAGGAAGAAATTGCATTGTTAGACGTATCACCAGGCATGGTTGAGGCACCTCACTCGGCGTCTGTGCCAGAGGATGAGAGCGAGCAGGATATTGAGCAAGCGATTACAAAGCCCCAAATCGGTAGTGACTTGCCAGTTAAGAGCAACTCATTTGCACAGCCAGAAACATCACATGCTCTGGCACTGCTGCTCAAAAAAATGACTGTGTTTCAAAACTTGCTACAGCAACAAGATTACCTTAAAGCTGCCATCATTAAAGAAGACATCGCGCACATTATTGAAAACTTTGATCCGCGTCTTTATTTCCCGACATTATTTGGCCCTTATGTACAGGCACAAATCAGTCATGGAGAGGCCTTGATGGAAGCGCAGATGGCGCTGTCTCAGCAAGCGAGCATTGATGCGCTGAATGAGTTGTATCAGATGGATCTGGACGCTTTTATTGCGCTAGAACTCAACTCTTTCTACGAGTAATCACCATGTTTACTGACAAAGTAGCACTTACGCTGACACTCACAGTTAAGCAACAAACCCACACGGTGGCTGGCGGCAACATTAAGTTCTGTCAGCTTAATTTAGGTAAACAAGGCTTTAACGGAGAAGTTCACTTTTGGCTGTCGGACGAGTCGGGCAATGACTCCCTCATCAGTGACTTTACCAGCGAACAGTTGATTGACCTGACATTGGGGGTGACCCAGGATTCGAGCAATCCGGACAAAGACACCCTGACACTGAAGGCGCTGGTGGCTGAGCGCTCTGTCTATGAACAGACCTTTAGGGATGTAAAGGGCAACAAGGTGCTGTATCGCAAATATCAGTGTCGCTTTTTTGATGCTGCACAGTTTTTGTGGCAACAGCATTTTCCATGTGAACTGTACGTGGGAAAGTCCATGAAAGAGGTGATCAGCGCCCAAACAACCGATGCGCTCAATATTCAGTTTGGCAGTCAGGTATTAGAGCAAGTTCAGCCACTGATTTGCCTGTCGATGGGGGCAACGGATCTGTGCTTCTATCAGTTTGTATTGAATTACCTGAAACAACAGGGCGTTTTCTGGCGCTATGATTATAAAAAGCATAGTTACACCATAACCGATGACAAGGTATGCCCAGCGGATAACTTGGATTTACTTCCGGCCGATAAGCCGAGGTTTAAAATCCATTACCCTAAAGTGGATATTCAGTCGCAAAACCTGCTGAATGCGAATAGTGCGCAGGCAAAAATCATTCCGCTGTCGCAGAATCCGCTTGTTCAGGGTATTAAAAATGACCGGCTAATGCGCAGCCCATTTACTGATACTGAAAATACGCAGAAAAAGTTACAGCTTAGGCATTGCACACCTCAAATGGCAAAGCTTCAGTTTACTCTGCGTGCGATACCGGTTAATCAGCTCTACCCAGGTGTCGGATTAGAGCTCAAGCGCCCGGGCTGGAGTAAAATTTCGTTGGCCTATCAGCAGCCCTATCAGGGAATCAAAACCGGGATTAAGCTCACCGCCACCCGGCAAAACGCACCGGATGATCTCAATATGCCAACCACGCAATATCAGTGCGAGTATCAGGGAATATTTGAACACCAACAAGACAACAGCAGCGATGGCGATGCCCCGTTACCAGAGCCATGCTTTGTTGAAGGGACTATCCTCTCTGAACCAGGTGCTGACGAGGACAAAAGCTACCAGTATGTACAGGATGAGAGCACCAAACAAAACCAGTACCGTGTTCATATTCCGCTTTGGGATCAGGAGATTAAGCTATTATTTCGGCCTGATTTTCTGCCCCCTCATTTTTATTTTCCATTGTATAAAGGGTGCAGAGTACTGCTGGAAATAAGCTTGTTTGAAGCGCGAGTCTGCCGGGTACTGGACTGGGGCGCTTCGGTTTTTTTGGAGCAGAACACCCAGGGGAATCATTTGCTGCTGGGCAAAAATGATAAAGATCAGACTGCCATTCGACACGAGTACCAGGACGACAAACCCGTATTCAGTATCAAACGCAGCAAAGACAAAGACACCGAACTCATGCAGTGGCAGGACGGAAAAATTACCATTCAGACACAAGAATCCGAAGGAGATTAACCATGGCACAGGCCGTTGCTATGGGCGCCGTACTGCAATGTTCATGCGGTATGGCCCCCTCAACCCTGATAGTAACACCGGAAAATAAGGTCATTCAAAACACCCCGATGGCGAACATTATGGACCATATTCCCTTTAAGAATATATTGCCCTTTGGCATGTGTAACTCTCTTGCCAATCCGGCCGTAGTCGCTGCAACAACAGCTGCCTTTGGCGTACTTACTCCTATGCCCTGCGTGCCTTCGATACCTGCTCCCTGGATCCCCAGCGCACCAACGGTTTTACTCGCCAATAAGCCGATATTAACCGACAGCTGTAAGGTAATGTGCATGTGGGCGGGCGTGATAAGCGTTACCAGCCCTGGACAAATACCAGTGCAGGTAAAGGGGTAACTATCTTTAAAAGATCGTTTAATTTATCAACAACATCAAATTACTAATTGTCTTAAAGTCAATATAAAGTGGAGCAACCAATGTCATTCAAGAAAAACTCTGTTGATTGGACCAATTTTATGAGTTCAATCGGTGCATATGAATGTAACAACCTTAAAATAAAGGTAACTGTTAGGAACAACACAAACTCAAATTCACCGTTATATATTGAACCATGGAAGAAATACAGAGTAGTTTTTAATCACATGAACTGCATCAAAGATTTCTTATATAAAGTCTGCGATTTGGCGGGCAGAACTGGCAATAGCGTTAAATCAATGCTGGAGGAACCTAGTAATTGGGAGCCAGATTTTGATCATCAAGATCGAGTAGTGGTGAGTTATATTTGCAGAGTAAAAAATGAGACATATCGAATCACTTTTCAGTTTGGAGGTAAGTGGGGGGATGGTTACGTTATAGATTTATTTGGTTTCGATGGTTCGGGGCTTGCGACAGCATTATATGAAGAAAGGTACAATCAAACTGAAGCTGAATTTTCAACACATGGAGGATTAAGATTACACTCAGAATTCAGAAAACTGAGTGAATACAGCAGCACTCACTCAAGTAAAATAAATCCAACAGTTTTTTTTCCATTTCAATCATTAGATTTAACAAAACCTGATGATATATGTAAGATTGTAGCAGAAGGTGCCAGGTGGCTGTGTGTCAGAAATGCCTTTAGAGATGGTAGATTATGGGATGGAACACTCTTTAACTGGTCAAAAGGTAGGAAAGAACCAATCTTGTTTTGTGAATTGTGGAGGCAATGGCAGCTGTTTAAAATTAAAGGGTATTACTACAATATTAGTGATGCAACAGTGCGAGAGGTATTAATAACAAAGAACCTAAAAAAAACCATAAACAAAAACAATAATTCATTAAGAATGAAGTCGCAAGCAATAACGGGAAATACAATAAATATAGACTAATATAAAAACAGCCTCTTCCTTTCAATTGAAAATATGTTAACAAACTAAAAATCACAACTTTAAATTTCATTAAATAAAAATTCCAATTATCTTAAAAATCACCTAATTAAAATCAAAATTATCGATGAAATACATTCGGAACCACACCTCTGATGGAGAACCAGTTGATGCACGGTCCGCATTAATTTTGCGTGGGCAAAGGTCCAAGCGAAGGGATGGTTGTTCTATGAAATTAACAACAACAAAAGAACCTAATAAGAGAAAATAAATATGCTTGTAGCAACCTTTAACTTATACAACGCCACGTACGATATGGATAACAGTGACTACCTTGGTTCATTATCATCCACCTTAGCTAAGTTATTAGCTAAAGAGCAAGATTTATCCGTATTTTTATTTCAAGAGCTGATGGGGAAGGGAGAGAATAAGGATTATTTAGAATGGGTTAAATGGCTTGAAAATTTAGCTATAAGAATAATTAATAACAAATACCCTTGTTATTATTCTGTGGATTGCGCTTATCTTGGTGGCCCTAAAAGTAGAAGTGAATGGTCTGGCTGTATTGTTATAAGTAAATACAGAATTAATTTAAGTTCTGATGCTCATGAAATTGACACCAGAGAAATTACAAACCAGTCTAAGGTAAGGTATAGAAATGCCTTGAGAAATATAAAAAAAGCTGAGATAGAAAAAATAAATAATCCAAAGTATAAATTAAGGGGTATGCCCGAGTTGAATATGAGAAATATTTTAAAAAGAGCAAGAAAAAAATCTCCAACATTTGAGCACTCCTGGTTTAGAAAATACGCCTTGTTCACTATAGAAATTAAAATAGATAACTTTAACGCTAGAGCTTTCACTATTGCTTCAGCTCATTGTCCCGGCCCTAATTTCAGCCAAAAGCTGCAGGAGATACCTCGAGCCTACTTAGATTCAATGAAAACCTCAAATCCAGATTTCATTGTTGGAGATTTTAATACAGACGATAAGCTATCACTAATAGGTTATGAAGAATCACAGGTAGAAAATACGACAATCAGTAATAACAATAGAAAATATGACAGGATATTATTTAAAATGAGAAATTACAAACCAAAGCTATGTGGTTGTTTATCGCCAACCTTCCAAAAAAATAACAACTCATTCGAGAATAGATATTTTAGTGATCACATGTGTGTTTGGTGCAAATTTTAAATTATACAACGGAATTTTTTATATTGATAACAAAATTAGTTCGCTAACCCCTCTACAACCAAACCAATAATCCCTATGCTAATAAACAAACGTATTGATGAACTCAACACGATGCACCGCTACGCCAGTATGCAGGGTATCGCGGTTAAACCCCAAACAAATGTCTTTCTCGCTGCTGTGACATACAAGCAGCAAAATGGTGAGGGGTTATCAGAGCAAGACACCGCGCAGCTTGAGCAAACGCACAAGCAACTTACTAAGTTGATAGCCCCGGCAAAACCTGACTGTATTCAGCTGATCCAGGCGCATGAAAACAGCCGTTTAAGGTTGTTAGGGGCAATCCCGCTGGTACGTCAGTTGTTCCTGGTTCTGCTGGTTTGTTTGCTCAGCGTCGGTGCGCTGGCGATGTCACCTTATGTCACCAGTGCGACGTTAAACCAAACGCTATCCAGCCTGTCTGGCTGGCCACGGATCGCTAACTTTATGCTCTATCTGTGCGCTGCTGGCTGTGGGGCTGCGGCCACCAGCCGGGCAATTGCAGGGCACTATCTGAAAAGTATGCGTTTTCTTGGCGAATTTACTCCCAGTTATTGGATAACAGGGAGTATCGGCACGATCACTGGCTTATTAATATCTGCCTATCTGCCAATTGAGCGCCTGCACGGTATCAAGAGCCAGTTCATGCTGGATGTTGATAAACCTTTGCTAGCCTGCTTAGGCGCCGCTGCCACGGTTTTGCTTATTCACTTTTTACTAAAAGGGCTAAAGCGCCTGAGTGGCGCACTACAGGTTATTTACAATCGTGTGGCTGCACGCATTCAGGCGTTGGGTTTGTTTCGGCCGAAAAACAACACAGAACAAACTCAGCCACATGATCAGACACAAATAGAGCCCACTATGCCAGATATAAAAGAGATTGATGACCCAGTATCACCAGAGCAGCCCATTGCCAATATCACTACTTTAGTCAGTGAGTTTACTTGGTTGCAGGAACATACTCGTAAGGCTTGTTGCCAAAAAGGCGTTTTATGCGCGCCGGGCGATAACGCCGGGTTGATACTGGTAAGAGGCTACGACTGTAAAGACAAATCACCTGAGCAGATCATTTATGATTTATCTCAAGCAGGGTTAGACTTTGCCACGACTTGTGTACTGGCTAAAGCGGCGGGTTTAGTTGGCGAAGACGTTAAACGTTTTATTCTGGTTGAGAAGTTATCTCAGCTTAGGCTGAGCAAACAAGTACAGCAAAAACTATTTGAGGTGGTTTGGCACTCGGTTGAGGAGGAGGTACAAAGTATTTGTGCCAAATCCGACTGCGTGGCGGCCTATGGCAAGGTAAACTTTCCTACACTTGATAATAAGATAAAGGCAATGGTGGGCGATTTACACTTTTGCGGGCACTATACTCCGCTTAGCCGCAAAGTGCTTCAAGAATACATAGTCAATAATGACCTTGACGGGTTTACGCAGGCTTTATGCAACGTAGATTACTGGCCGTATGTACCAGCAGCACGCTTTGAGGCGCGTAGACAGTTTTTACAATCAACAAATTAAAGGCCCAACCGGTTTATGTTATTTTTTCCATACAGCGCGGTGGCACTGCATTGACGCGCTTTGCGATAGTTCAAAGGCGACATATTAAACTGCTTTTTGAACGCGGTAGAAAAATTATTGCCATCGGTATACCCCACACGCTCTGCAATCTGAACCACACTTAACGACGTTTCGGCCAATAATTGTGCGCCTTTGAGCATTCGTTGTTCTCTCAGCCAATTAAAAATCGATGTATTCATATGTGCTTTAAACGCTTCGGCTAGGGTATTTCTGTTCGTTGAGAGGGTCGCACTCAGCTCAGCTAAAGTGATATTCTCAGACAATCTGGCGCGCAAAATCTCAACCGCCTCGCTCGCCAGACGTGCTTTTTTATTTCCCAAGTCTTTACTATTTAGACCGGTATCCTGTTTAAAGGTTAGTAAGTGTTTAAGGCAGTTAAGCCGATGTAGTAACTCTGCGGGAATTAATGGATAGCTCACATAGTCAAGCGCGCCCCGATCAAATAGCACCTGTTTATGCCCACACGACTCGCTAACCATAGCTATTACAGGTACGAGGAAGCCAAATTTTTTTTGAATACCGTCCACTACTTTATCCAACATCGCACTGGCGACGATCTTGGTTTTTGCAACGACATCAATTAAAAATGCCACGGGTGTCACAGTAAAGCTTTTTTGGCTAAATTCCTTATCACTGATATGCACAGTGCTAAATCCTTGTGGTGATACCAACATATTAATATCCCTGTGCGCTTTGATATTACAGTTAATCAGGCATATATTGGATTCTGAACTTTTGGTATACACCTTTTCCTCTCAACATGACCTGTACTTCGCACTTTGTCTTGCTTGATTACAATCTAGGTTGCTCAATTAGCAGAAAAAGACTGCGCATTTTATTTTATGAGCTTGCTGATATTTACTACTTTCCAGCCGGATATTATCGAAGTTGATGTTCAATTCGATTAGTGGTTAGTTGGCTGAATACAGTGCAATACCATAGTGGCAAAAGTAACAAATTAAATAGACTTTTTAGTCTATTTTGTTAAAAACTCAACATCAATTACACCCTATTACAAGTTAGTTGATACGGGCAAATAATTAATTGAATGTTTACTGTTTTTTATATTGCAAAGGGGTAGTGTGGCGCATCAGTTTACCTCAGGTCGTTGAATGTATAAAAAGTCATAGTGTAGGGACGATTTATCTTGCCATTGGACACCTCTGTTCGAGGGGAGTGGGTAGTAATAATGCCACTTATACCAATTTGCTTAATTAAGTGGTCTATTTTGAGGCGAGAAAATCTTGTCGATAACCAGGAAAAAATTTTGCTATTTAGTTGTTCTAAATAAGAAATTTTTAACGCTGTTAGCGTCAGATTTACTCCTTCAAATTGAGCAAGTATTAAGTCAAATTGGTATTAGAATAGTGTTCGGATTTATTGAACCACAACAGTACGTGATGACCATAATTGGCAACACGTACTTTATAACCAACATTTAAATACACAATGAGTTAATCTACAGTGGCGATGGCTGATTCAATTCTATTTTCACATAAGGTTGTACCGGGTAAAGTTGCACAGTATTCTCCCGCTTGCTCCAAACTGATACGTTGGTTTTCTCTGGCTTGAAGGCGAGTATTCAGTTGTGCAATTTCGCTGGGATCCTCAGATACAGCTCTAAAAGCAGTTAAGCGTTCAATTTCATCGTATACAAGGTCCTGATAACCCCTTAGTCGAGCCGATAGTGCAATATAACGCTCTGATATTGCTGGTTGGCCTGCGTAAGCTAGGTCATAGTGGCCGGAATCCTCATAGCTTTCGACTTCGTATTTTAAAACGTTTAAATGTTCATCTTTAAGGTCGTCTACATAATCTCCACCATCTAACAAATAGCTAAATAAGTTGTCTGCGTATGTTATGCAAGGAGTTAGATTATCGGTTTTGCAGTGCATTGTGCCATTTTTAGTTAGCCTTGCCAGCTCAGGTGTCATGCCACCGTCGGTATTTACTTGAATAGTGTATACAGCATCTTTGGTTGCATCTTGGAACACTTTTGTTTTGGTAAATGTTTTACTAAAAAATAAAAATTTTACTTTGATTTTAGTTTGAAACCATTCGTATTTGGTTTGATCTGCAAAGTGAAGTTTTGCAGTGACATAAATACGAGAACCTAGCTTTATATTGTGGATAAAACTATCGCCGCAGCGACCTCTGACTTCAGAGGGGCGGGTGTTCAATAGGTCAGAGATGTTGGGCTTTGTAGTTCTATTTTCAAAGTTGTAGCTGCCTTTTTCATAAGTTAACTCGACCGCTGAAGCTGCTGAATTTCTATTTTTGGTTACTTTTCTGCGCATGGAAAATTTAGCTGAGCCACCAAAAATAACCAAGTTGATACCAGCCTTTACACTACCAGTAATGGTATTGATCATGGTATCAGAGTCAAAATCACCACGATAAGCCAAGTCGCCCATGCTGCCGCCTTGAAATTGCCATTGACCATCCAAACAGGGCTCTAAGGGAATGCCAAGCGTTTGTTCGAACCCTTGACCTAGCGTTTCTTTTGCTGTGTTTAATGAGTAGTAGGTGTGTGCATTTGCAGTAGAGCTCAACAGGCCACAGAGCACTATTAGTATGGATCTTAAGTGCATACATACATTCCTGTAGGTGAAACCAATTGACTTAATTCGCTGCGCTTTGGAGCTGATCCAACTGCGTTAAGCCACATTTATATTTACTCATATCAAAATGGCTAACGTTAACTTTGTTGCTGAGGAGTGCTCTGCTTCCAAGCTACTTTTTAAATCAATACAATCGGTATGATTAACGGTATTAGGGGTATGCTCACGGCGACGCGCAAGTATACCCCAGTGAACAAATGGCATTTAGTTTTCGAAGGCTGTCCCGTAAGTGGGCAGTGCCGATTTACATGGCAGCCACACCATCACTCCAGCTGCTGGGTCGTTAGCATCAACAAAAGACGGTGCCCAACCAAGCTGTCTAAACCCGAGTGAAACGTGATTTTCCTCGACACCGAAGTTTGCTGTTGCTTCTCGCGCATTTTCACATTTGAAATATTGCGTCATATTATCTGAAGGAATATTCAAATCAGCCAGCGTGTAATTCAGAATACAGCCAACACCGCTGCCACTACAGGTATTTTGATAATCATTCCAGGCATCTGTACATGCTGTACCATAAGGGTTATCACGACAAATTCTGGCATACTGCTCATAGATCCACGCATTGTTATACGCCGCGGTCTGCACCCCTTGCGCTTTTTGTCTTTGCTCATCGTTCATCCAACTGGCGTATTGTGCAAGTACGCCTCTAGCACGATGTTCATGATTAACTGACTTTTTAAATTGATCTTCCAGCCACAAAGTACGGTAGGTCGTTTCAAAACGAATATCTTTATTACCAGAATCTAAACGACGAACATCTTGTGAGCTGATCTCGTATGGAGTCGCTTTGTAACGTACGACGTTGTAATCAGATAACGCATTAAACTGATCACCAAAGTCGTTTTTTGCATAATTTACCGCTTGCTCAAACAAGGTAAAACAAGGTTCATAGTTATCAAGCGAACAGGTAATAATATTGTTTGGAATGATGCTCAACAGTTGTTTCGGATCACCGCCTTTTTGTAACGCCCTGACGGTAATTCGGACACTCTTTTTAAGATCTTCATCTATATAGTTAAGTTTACCATCAACGCTTATCCCTATATTTCCAGCACCGTAGCTGACGCCCAAGTAACCGCCAATTTCGCTTTTATGCTGCTCACTCAAATATTCAATTTTCATATTAATGAGTAGCTGGGCACCATATTCAATTTCACTGATAAACGCATCGCCAGCCATACTCATTAGTTTACTTTGATATTCATTGGCTAATGTGTTTCCTGATGGAGTCAGGGTATAACCGATATTAGGATCGGCGGGCATGAGCACACGCTTTTTCGGTGTTAATGATGCCTGAAAGGTGTAAGTATTTGAAAACTCAGTAGAGGACATTTCTTTAGCTAAGTGGCCTCCAGCTTTGACGCGAATGACGGGAAAGCCTACATCAACATCAACATTTCCGTTTAGTTGGCGCAGAACTTCATCGTAGCTGCCGTTATTAACGAGTTCGAATTGTACGCGGGTATTACCAAGAGTTTCTACGGTTTCACCAGCAACAGTTTGTACATTCAGAAATCGTTTCTGGTCGCTATTAAACGCGGTACCCAATACCACATGGTCATTCATTAAGCCGGGTATTTCACTTTGAAACGTATTTATATTTTGTGCTTTTTGCATCAATGCGGCTTCATTTACAAAATTGGTTTCAGCCCAAACAAATGGAGCTGAGCTTGCAAGTAGTGCCACTATAGTGTTTTTGTATAAATTCATGTTGCCACCTATTACTTCACGTAAAGGAGGTAATCTTCTACCTCACCTGAGTCTACTTCTTTACATGCGTCATTACTGCCACCTAAGTAGTCCATAGTTACGCGCATTTTTGTCATGCCTTTCTTCGCTCCTGTCGGAGGCGTGATTTCAACCTGTAGCGCTTGCTCAGAGACACCTGCAAATAGCATTTCTTTGCTATCTTTAAAGTCTCCATCTTGGTTCCAGTCAATAAAAACATGCCAAGTTTCAGGGTATGTTTCAGCACCACTGAACCCTGGAGTAAGTGTTAGCTGGTAGCTTTTGTCCGCATATATTTTTGCCGTATCACCAACATAATTACTGTAGAAAGTATTACTACTGGTGTTATCGAGATTTGAAAATTTCACCGATTTGATGTGTTCATAATCGCGCTCGCGCGAACGAGTCTCACAATAGTTAGGCATTGTTGGGGTGACCATTACAGCGCTGATACGGTAATCTGAAGGAATTTGTAAGCAGGAGGTTGTTGGAGATATGCCAGCAAACCAATTTTTTGGGTTGGCGTTGTCTTCATCCCCAAAGGTAATGTACTTCGCATCATTTCTCAGCGCGCTGTTCTTATACAGCATGACTTTTTTTGAGGTTAGCAATTTTTTCTTCGTTGGGAATTGGGGTTGTGGGATCAAAGATATTGTCAGAGACTTCCACCAGTAACCCCGGATAGCATTTCTCTAACCATTGAAAACGCCCAAGCGCCTGCTGGGGAGTTAACACATCACGGGATTCAAATAGCGTTGTATTTGCCTGTACGGTCGGCGCAATAATGGCCGCAACAGAGGCAATAAATGTGCTGGTAAGCATGACTTTTAACATAGTCTTATTCCTTATAATTCTAGCCATTTGCGGTCATACTGATGAACGCGATCACGGGTTTGTAGCTCTCTATCGCGGCAGTAATTACCAATTGGATTACGTTTACAATAATCAACTGCGTCAGCAAGGATGAACGAATTGAATAACGCATTATCACGAATGGTTTCTAATGCTGTTCGGTGTGCGTTATTGAGCTCACTTGCATAGTAATTCAGGAGGTTGTCGGCGCGACGGTTATCAAGGATCGCCTGCACCCAATCATCACTCATATTTTTAAGAGCCAGTTTGGTTAAGATACTTTTTGCAGGGTAGATATCATCTGGTACCAATGCAGATAAACTTGGTCCTGAATCGGTATAGCTTTCAGTGAATACACGGCTGACGTTATATTTGTCTAAAGTGTCAAATTGAGTGACATAGTTGGTTTTGATGTAATCAATACTGTTTTTGAACACATCGAAACATGGTGTAGGATTTTCCATCGTACAATTTACGAGCTGGTTTGGGATCACCTTCAGTAACTCAGTAGGATCACCACCAAGCTGCAACGCTGAAACGGTGATTTTAATATTACGTTTTACGTCTTCATCCACTTTTTGTAGTTTACCGCTGACACTGACTTTGCCGGCCCAGTCAACACCAAGCTGGCCTCCCCATTTCACCTTATCTTCATCATTTTTATATTGAAATTTGAGGTTAATCATCACTTGAGAGCCATACTCAATCGTTGATACAAACTCATTACCAATATTGTTAAATTTGTCGCCAGGATTGGCGTTTGCTAAGTCCAATGCAACTTGAGTTGGTCGAAAGCCAATTTGCGGATCGGCAACCAGCATGCGTTTTTTTGGTTTCAAAGAAAGAAACAGAGTATAAGTACCGGTGTAGTTATCAGCGGCGTTTTGCTTGGCGTAGCTGGCTCCGACTCCAACTTTGATAACGGGAACATCTAGCGCTGCACCTAAGTTACCATCCAACATACTAGAGAGTTGGCTATAACTCATGTCGACGCCAACGACAAAATCCATTTCAGTGTTACCATAGGTCTCATCAACCATTCCTTGTACACTTTGCAACGCATAAAAGCCTTCTTTTTCGCTATGATATGCAGTGCCCAATGTTACCGAATCTAGGTTTGAATTGTTTTTTTGGGCAGTGAACTCTTTGGTATCAGCTGCGTTTGCTGACAAACTACAGGCAAAAAGTCCCACTACCCCCATGGCCTGTGCCAATGGAGAATAACTAAATTTCATATTGAATTCCTTACAGAGAAGTGTGACCTTTCAAGCTGAAAGGTCACCGGGTAGTGATTAGTTCAAACTATTGATGTAATCTGTTTTCCATTTCTCAGGAAGACGTTGTAGGATTTCTTCTTCTGACATGCGAATTTCCTGATCTTTATAGTTAAACTCATCTTGAGTTGCTAGATCACCAACCGCCATACCGTTGGCAAACATGGCAAAGTTACGAGACTCAGACAATACAGACTCCGCTGTTGGCGCAAGTTTTAAGTTGTATATCTTGTCTTTATATTTTTCTTTGGTTATGTCTGTGACGAGTACAGAACCCCCTTCAGTTAAAATACGGTCGCCCACTTTAAGCTCTTTTGCCCATACTATGCCTTTGTTAGACGTGGAGATTGGGTGTGTTTCTGTCATTAAAATATCAGAGCCATCTGCACCTTTAATGCGGTACATTTTGATAGCTTCGATACCGACTGACACATCGACCACTTGCATCGGCTCTTTCACATTTGCGTTGGAAGCCAATGCCCCAAGCACAAGATCTCCTTTACCGATATTTTCAATAGCTTGCTGAGAGCCATCTGCCATGGTGATTAACGTACCTTTTGCCAGGCAGCTATAACCCAATTTCATCATAGGTAGTACTTCACTATAGAAGTTACCAAAACGCGTGGACGCCTCAGACGTTAATGAAACTTGGAAAGCCACTGGCCCACGTCGGCCTGTTTTGAAATATGGGTTCCCTTTAACTGCAAATGTCATGTACCAGTTTGCTGTTGCAATATTGGAAAACAATTTCGCGTTGCCAAAGCGTCCTTCGTTGCGAGGGATATTCCAGCGAATAATGGATTCTTTATTGACCGGATCGACTTCCACATCTAGATAGTCAGAGAATTGCTTGATTGCATTTTCGATACCTCGGTAGCTTTGTTTTGTTGCCCCACCGTATACCCCCTCTTGGAGGTAGATATTAGTAGGTTCATCAATACCATTTGGTAACGCGCCCTCAGTAGGGTAGATCTCTAAAATTTCATGAGGGACACGAAGCTCACCATTGAACGGAATATTTACATCGGTGATTTCATTTGGATCGCCAACTTGATCTGGCATGTAATCACAGTCTGAGTGTTGGCGGTTTAAGCAAACTTTAATTACTGCGTCGTTATTTTTATCTATTGGTGCTGTTGCGTTGTATTGAGGGCGACCATCATAAAGCGCTGGTGTAATACCCATTTCTGCTACACTGGATTTATTTGTACTGTCTTTAGCAACCGCGCCATATATTGTCTCAGCGTGTTCCCATGAGAATGGGTACTCAGTATATTTTATGGTCGAGCTGATGGTGCCATCTTCATTCTCTAATTCTACAAAAGAGCTAGCATAGATAGTGTCGATGTTTGGAAAGTGCTTCTTTAAAGACTTAAGTGAAATAGTCGAAACAGCTGTGGTATCTTTACCGTCAAGCACATTCAATGTTGACCCCGCTGGTGCCAATTGGTTACCGTGCTCATCTTCAAGTAGTAGGTCAATATAAGTCGCTTTTGTGCCTCCAAACCGTGTGCTTTTTGCTCTGACAATGATGTAAGGCTCATTGGTATCTGCTGAGATAGCCAAGTTCATATCCATAAAGAAATGTGCTTCTTTGATAATATCAACTTCTGATTCACTTACCGGTGGTGGCGTTGCTGTCAACTTCGCTGTTTTTGCTACGAGATGTTGCTGTTTGGCAACCTCTAGTGTTTTATGTAGCTGTGGGAACTGACTTTCTTTTCGCCCAGCTTGATTGAGGCGTGATGTAGCCAACTTATAATGAAGCGGGTTACTCATGTCTAATTTACGGATCCCGAATTTATCGGGCGTTGTAACTGCTTGACCATATAAAGCAGCAGGCCCTGATTGAGTTGACACTATACTACTGTCTAAGTGCGACTCGTTGATAGTGTTGGCTGCTACTGCATTGCTGACGGCCAGCGCGACTGTGAGCGGAATGAATATCTTTTTGTTAAACTTTTTCATATTATTTTCCTTAATTCTTATAAATTTCTACTAAGTAGTCTTCAATTTCTCCGCTCCCCGAGGTAGCGGCACTGCTATAGTCAGAGCAAGGGTCAATACTATTTACTCTGCTAAATCCGTAGTACTGCAAAATTCTCATTCGTGTTGTTGTGACAGGTTGTGAGAGTTGATTACTTGGGATACTAAACTCTCCCTCAACATAGCCTTTACCGTAGTCTTGGTTTGTTTGATCAAAGTCCATAATGAGTAATTCAGACTTATCATTTCTCCAATCACCATTGCCAAACTGGCCGTCACTATTGAGGTCTATCCAAACATGGTAATTTTCCGCGAATGCCTCACTACCGGCATAACCTGCTTCAATTCGATAGGTATTATTTTGTGTTGCGTATAGCTTGATGGGGTTGTTAGGGTTTACCACACCAGCTTGTTGGTTATTATCAAATGGCCCATCTTGGTTAAAGGTGACGTTTGCAATGTGTTCATAATCGGTCAGACCGGCGGCTGTGCAATATTCAACAGGCTGCGCAGACTCAAGCGTTATCAACATATTCTTGGTGCCTGTCACTCTATCTCCCCAGTCATCCCACCAAGGCTTGTCATAACTGATTGAGAGACTGGCACTAAACGCTCCGGCAGACTGATATATGTGTTGTGTATCTTGGCCAAAGTCGCCATGTTGGGTCAGCGTAGTACCGTCGCCAAAGTTCCAGACTAGGGTGACATCTGGGTTGCGTGCGGCATTATCTGGTTTTGAGGTAGTGTTATTAAATGTGACTTCAAACGTACCATCACTCAACTCTGTTACTGTAAAACTGACTTCTGGAGTAAAAGAAGATTGGCCTATTTTTACTGCTTTACTGAGCGCTTGCTCGCCATCTTCATGGCGTATGGTTAGCGTGATCGTATATTCGCCATCATTTTGATAGGTGTGCTGGGTATTTTGCACCAACGAAGTCGCACCATCTCCAAATTGCCACTCCACGGTGCTTCCTGCTGGCATCACACTTTGGTCAGTATTTACAAACACAGTGTTGCCTGAAACACGCGGAGTAAACAATGGCGTAATCGTGGTGCTAAACGGTACTTGTTTATTCCAGCTACCGATTTCTTTATTAAATCTGTCGTACGCTTTTACACTAACGGCATAACTTCCTGATTTTGCGTAGGCATGTGATGGCGACATTTTCGAGCTTGTTGCTCCATCTCCAAACTGCCATTGCCAACGCTTAACGCGATCATCAACAGTGTTATTAACAAAGTTGATCTGGTTGACACCTTGATTTGCAGCGATCTTCATCTCTACTGGATCGTTATTTTCAATTAACTTGACGGTGTAGTCTTCGATTTCACCCCAAGAGATATCGCCGCATGCCGACTTAACAATTCCAAATGACACCATGGTACGAATGCGATAAGTTTGGTTTAATTCGCCGCTTAGTGAAATGTCTCCGCTCAACTGTGTTTTATTGCTGCCAAAAAGTGCCAGCTCTTCAGTTTTATGAAACAGGCCGTCGTTATTCCTATCCAACCAGACATAAAAGTTTTTAGTTTTATCCTTTGTATCTGGATGAGGGGCTGCCACGAGTGTGATGTTCAGCGCTTTTCCATCTTTAATATCAATGACATTGCTTGAGTAATCACTGTAATTACTAGAAGCAGATTCATTTATGTAATCATTCAATGTGACTGAAGAAAGGTAGTATTTACTATGGTTAACCCCTTGTGCCGAGCAATAGTCAGCGTACACGTCGATAGGGAGTGTGTAGGTATCTGACTGACCAGATGGGTCGGTTGCTTTCAAGGAGACATCATACTTTCCTGCGGCGTTATAGCTATGGCTGATTTCAAAGGCACTATTGGTTGCGCTACCATCTCCAAAGTTCCATTCCCATTGCCAACCTTCACTGTTTTCTGAGGAAATGTGCTGTCCATCTTTTCTGGTTAAGTTCTTAAAATCAAAAGATAAAAATTTACGATCAAAGTTAAGCTCGGACTCTAACCCTTGATTAACTGTTAGCTTAATTCCCACTTGTGAAAAAGCTTTACGAACATGGTTTTTCAGCTCAGAGGTTTGCCATTGGCTTCCGTCTTGCTTGCTGACGCCGTCTTGTCTTAATCGATCGCTTATACTGCTGGCTTGTCGCATCACGCAATCTGCGGCTGTAAGATAGGTGCTGTTACTCGTCCAACAGTTCTTGTTAGCATTGGCGAAAAGAATAAAAGAATATTTGGTATTCCATGGCGAAGGTTCATTGGCAAGCTCTGCTGTAGAGAGATAGTAGAACGCCTTATTAAATACACCGGCACCATGGTGAGACGTGATGGAGTCATCATAATCATCTATATGATCAATCGAGTTGCCATCGAGGGTGGGGGTTTTGAAATAACGCAAAGCATCACCGAGCCGAAACGTTTCATGATTACTTTTCCAGTCATTGACACCGGAATAAAAAAACTCAGCTGCTTCTCCAGCCATATCTGAAAATGCTTCGTTAATTGCTCGAGCCTGCCCAGTGAGCATAGACTTTGGTGTATTTGACCCATATTCTTCAGTAAAGCCATGAGCTATTTCATGCGCGACTACATCAAGAGAAACCATAGGGTAAAAGAGATAATCACCATCACCAAAATACACTTCACCACTTTCATAGAATGCTTGATCCATGTTTAGGCCGTAATGGACATTTTGAATGATCTTTTTATCAAAATAGGGTTTCTGACCGAGGTAAGCTTCAAACATCAAGCTCGCTGTTTGACCAAAGTGGTGGGCATCATTCAATGCCGAACGAGCGCCATGATATTCTTTATAGTCGTTTCTTGTTGAATTTGAACAATCGTAGCTATAGGGGACACTTATCTGTGCCGTACTATGATTGTAGTTGCGTGTTTCAACATTTTTTGCATCGAACAAGCAGTTGGTTTGCTGTCCATTTGCTTGCATAGACACTACAAAAGTTTTTGGTGGGTATGATACATAGTCGGCTTGTTTGTAATCTTGACGAGAAACTTTGTCGTTTCCAGACGGACCACTGCCACCTTCATGAACGATTTTTTGTAATACATCTGCCTGAGTTATAACTTCGTTGCTGGTGAGATCCACAAAAGTTAAAATTCGTTGAGGCTGATAAGGCGCTGAGTGAAAGTCAGTGAAAAAGCTTACTTTTGCCGCATGTCGGGCTTTGCCTTGATCATCAATGTATATCACCTCTTCAGCATGTTTGCGTTTAAAAATCCGTGGGCGCTCTGCTGGAAATTGGGCAATAACAGCGGCTAAAGCATCTTCCAGTTGCTGCGCTTTTACTTCAGGAATGCGAGGAATATCTTTTTCAATATTAACGATAATGTCGCCGTATACTTGCTCGACAACACCATTATTATCAGTTAGTACAACGAGATCCTGATCCCAAATTGGGATGTTGTGATATTTTTGAGTAATTGTGTGGCTGTGCTGTGTTTCGCTTATTTGTTCTTGATGAAACTCCAACGACTGACCAGTATATTGGGTTGCGAATGTGTTTAATGCGAGCAAATAGTTATGCTGTTGCACGTCCATACGCCCCAACAGTGGTTGTTTTTTTT
>NZ_RCSQ01000019.1:0-26495 GCF_004103255.1 Pseudoalteromonas sp. PS5 | reverse complement strand
TGGTTTCAGGGGCGACTATTTATCGGTGCAACTCCAACTAATGCGGAAGCTTGTTTGTTGGTCATATATCCCAGTTCAGGTAAGTTACTAATGATGGATGCTGCCGCGATTTTTCCAATGCCTTTCATGCTTTGAAGTAGATGATTTTTAGCCTGATATTCGGGGCATGACTCGATTAATTTGACGATTTTATTTTCTATTTTATTTATCTGATTTTTAAATGCAGTGAGGATAGGCTTTATTGTCATAGCGAGTTCTTTTGGCAATATCTGAAGACGGTTTTTCTCCATTGTTTGCATGACGAGTAACTGGTTTCTGCGTGCTACTAAATCGCTCATAAGCTGCATAGTTTCGGGCTTTAACTGAGATAACGATGGTTTAATAGCTTCACCATAGTGGGCAATGAGTTTAGCATCGAGCTTATCTGTTTTAGCACGTTGACCAATTGCGCCAGCAAAGCGTTTTACATGAATTGGATTGGCTATTACGAATGGTAAGCCAGCTTTGGCACATGCCATAATAAATGGCATTTCTAATCTACCAGTGGCTTCAATAATAATACGTTCGGGTTTGTGCTTTTTGATTGTTTTGACAGCTTCTTTAATCCCTTTTTCATCGTTAGAAACAGAGAAGTAAATATCTAAAGGTCGAATATAAATATCGAGTTGAAATTTACCGGTATCAACACCGATGTTAATGCTTTGATTTGTTTTAGTATTCATATAAGCTAACTCTTGCTTGCATAATGCGGGCTCGAGGCCCAGTAGACTATTCGAGTGTGGTGCTTGGAGTCTTTTACAGCGTTCTTTCTTGTTATCGGTCTCTCAACAGAGGAGCCTTTGCTCAATCGAACTACTGTAAAAGAAGGCTTTAGTTGCAGCTAAAGCTTGGGTCTCACCTTACCCTAAACCGGTATAAAAAGAATAATTAAGATGGGTGTATTATCCATACAAGTAACTCAAGAGGGACAAATAAAGCTTGGCTTTTGTCGCTTCGCTCAAAATTATAGCCAAGCTAATTATTTGCCCCTTAGTTGGGCGTTATACATCTAAGGGGTCTGGATGAAAATCAATGAATCTGTGGAAGTCTCATTTAAAGAAGGGGCTACTTTCATTTTTCAAGTTGACTCGAATGAAATCGTTTATAAATGTAGCCCTTTCTCTGGAAAAGAATTTGTCTCTGTTAATGGAAAGCTAGTTTCTGAAAGCCAGAATTATAAAATGAAATCTAGCCATAAATTCACGATCGACGGGGTTGAATATGAGGTTACCTTCGAGAGTAAAGACCTAATTAAAGGTCGCAATGAGTGCTCTTTGAACAAAGAAGGCGTGCTAGTTAAACTTTATAAACTTAAATATATAAAACCACCTAAAAAGCCAATATATTACTGGATACCCCCAATAATTCTGGGCGCTTTAGCTGGAATAGGTATTGCTCAAGGAGTGCTTCCTACTTGGCTATGTATTACATTTGGTGTGTTGGCTTTCGCTTTAATTTTCATTTCAGAGTTCAAATCAAGTATAGAAAACTGGGATTGTGAAGTTGTCGATGTATAACAAACACTTTAACCAAAGGACGCAAAACAGCAGGCTTGCGCTCCTTCGTCGCTAATTTTAGCCTGCTATTTCGCGCCGGTTAGGCAAGCGTTATAAGTACTAGGAGGAATCGTGCATCCCAATAGAAATGCAATAGCTTTTGGTGGCCTTGTTGCCACAGTATTATTTTTTGTAATTCTAATTGTCCTAGCGCTTTGGGCATGGCCAAAGTACAAAGTATATAAATTAGAAATGAACGGGATTGCAGCTCTGAAAGAAGCTGAATGGAGCAAGCAAATCCTAATTGAAGAAGCAAAGGCGAGAGAGCAAGCGTCTTTAATGCAAGCTAAAGCGCGAGTTACTTTGGCTCAAGCAGAAGGCGAAGCGAAAATAGTCCAAGCCAAAGCTGAAGGTCAGGCTGATATAGAACGAGCAAAAGCAGCAGCTGAAGCTAATAAAATAATCGGAGAGTCGCTCAAAGGTAATGAAGCTTACCTTCGTTACGTCTGGATTAAGGGGTTGCAAGATGGTAATGGAGAGCGTATCTATATACCAACAGAAGCAGGGCTCCCAATTTTAGAAGCTGGAAAAGCTGGTAAATAACGTACTTATAACAAGGCCATTAAACAAAGGACACAAAACAGCAGGCTTGTGCTCCTTCGTCGCCGATTTTTGCCTGCTATTTTGTGCCGTTTACGGCAAGCGTTATATTTCACGGAGAAGTCCAGTATGAGTGAACAACAAATCGTTTATTCCTTTGCTTGGTTTGAACCTGATGAATGGCAAAAGTTAAAAGAAACAGTAGAAGATCCTGATACGCTGGACGACTCTTACCAAGAGTGGCGACAAAACGCAGAAAATGTAATTAGAGAACTTAGAGCTGGTGGCCAGCAAGTGAAAAAAATATCAATTAAAATTAGTAAATTACTTGTTTGGTGTGAATCAAGAAGTTTAAAACCAAACAGCAAGGCTAGATCAGAGTATGCAGCATTTCTAGCACAACAGCGTAATAAGTAAAGTATAACAAGCGCTTCAACCAAAGGACGCAAAATAGCAGGCTTGCGCTCCTTCGTCGCTAATTTTAGCCTGCTATTTCGCGCCGGTTAGGCAAGCGTTAGGCATTTAAACACTCAGCAATCACAGGATAATTATCAATGGGCAATAATGGTTCATCATTTAAGTTGTATGTTAAGCATTTAGGTGCTGCGTACTTGATTTATATAATTTTAGGGATGTTTAATTCACTACTATTTAAGCAAGGTATATACAACTTTGGGGCCTTTGATGAGGTTGAGATAAGGTTCAGACTTGCTCAAACTATAGATATTATTATGTTTATAGCTGTTATTTGGGCTTCATGGGCACAGTACCTAGTTACTAAAACGATAAACAAAAATTTTGCTCTCGTGGCACTACTTTTCAGGTTTGGAGAAGGGCTTCTCGGCTTTGTCGCAACAATCATTACATTGGCAGTAATAGCAGTTTTAAAGAATCCAGAATTTTCAACTGTATTTCAAGATGAGCAGTTGCATACATTAGCTAGCATATTTGTGAAAATAAGTGGCTCGATGTGGGATGTTCTTTTAATTATCATGGGTATTGGTGCCACGATTTTCATGTATTTGTTCTACGTTTCCAATTACGTACCTAAATGGTTGGTTCTTTGGGGGCTATTCACTTATATTTCGATGGTGGTGTATGGTTTTTCAAATATTGTTCTACTTAATCCACCTCAAGTATTGAGTTACTTCATGATGCCGGGAGCTTTTTTTGAAATAACGTTTGGCCTTTGGTTGTTAATCAAAGGAATAGACATCCAACCTGATAAAAATCATGCCTAACAAGCGCTTCAACCAAAGGACACAAAACAGCAGGCTGTGCTCCTTCGTCGCCAATTTTAGCCTGCTATTTTGTGCCGTTTACGGCAAGCGTTAGTGCTCACAGATGCTAGAGAGGTCGCTAGTGAATTTAAGCAATTCAAGTCTTCACTATTACATAATTAAGCATATAGTCGATGAGGGAAGAGCTCCAAAAATCATAGAAATGTCTAGAGCATTCGGAGTATCAACGAATGATATGGCTGAAGCCCTTAGAGCGCTTCAGGATTACCACGGAGTGGTTTTGCATCCTGTGTCTTCTGAGGTCTGGGTAATGCATCCGTTTTCTACCGCTCCGACTAATTTTTGGATCGAGTCTGAAAAAGGAAGTTGGTGGGGAAACTGCGCTTGGTGTTCATTGGGTGCCGCAGCACTGCTTGACCGTGATTTAACAATAACTACTACTTTGGGTGGTGAATCCAAACAAGTTGTTGTGGAAATTAAGAATGGTCAAATAACGAACAAAAAGATATTTGTCCACTTTCCAATTCCAATGGTTAAGGCTTGGGAGAACGTTACTTATACATGCAGTACTATGCTCATGTTTGAGTCAGAATCTGAAATTGATAATTGGTGTGAACGTCACGGTATGGAGAAGGGCGATGTTCAACCAATAAACAATGTATGGGAATTTTCCAAGGTTTGGTACGGAAATCATCTAAACCGTGATTGGGTTAAGTGGTCGGTAAATGAAGCAAAAGAAATTTTTGACCGATTCGAGCTCAAAAATCCGATTTGGAATATGCCGTCAAATGGCGGCAGGTTTTAGCACTAACAAGTGTCTGCTAGGGACTGCATTACGCTGAGCTCCATGCAGCCCCAGAGCTAGGCGTTATATGCTTTTGAAAGCTTGGAGTTTAAATCTTGAGTATTGAGTTAAATCAGCAAGAGTGTTGTGAACATTATGGTGCTCTATACCAACCAGTAAAACAAACTCAACTTGTAACTATTTCAAAAGGTATTTACGAAGGAATTACCCCTGTTGAAGGAGTTCGTTATCCTTCACCTGAACATATGAGTGGTTGGTGGTTAACTACCGATGAATATAATGGAAATATTGATTCCTTGGTTACAGTTCATTTCCAACATATCATTGAAAAACGCCCTGAATTAGCACTATATATGGCATTACCTTTCGGCTATCGTTTTAACTTGGGTGGCGAAACTGAGCATGTATGGTTTGATCAGGAAGTGGCGAATGAAAGCATATAACAAGAGACTATGGCGTCAATAGCTAATTTTAAGCTGTTGGCGCTTCCCACATTACACCTTCCCTAAGCATAGAATTTAAGATCACAATCATTTTGCGAACGCACGCAATAAGTGCCACTTTTTTCGGTTTTCCGGCAGAAACTAGCTTTTGATATTGACCTTTAAAAACTGGGTTAGATTGTATTGCTGACATCATGGCCATGTATAAAATAGTCCTAACTTGATGGCGAATACAGCCTGTTTGAGCGATGAATCTTAATTTATGAATACGAGAAGCGCCTTACGTTTAAAATAACTTAAGAGCATGAAGTGTAATGGCCTTTTTCAAATTCATGTGTCATATCTTGTAGTAAAAAGCTCATTGTTAACGAAATTGTGCTTCTGCCGTAATTCTCTGAAAGTCAGCGAATAACTTTGCTGCAAACTCTGCTGATGACTTTACCAAAAAACCAAAGTTTACATGTCACATATTAAAGGAAGTGGATTGCAAGAGACGTGTAACTCTATGTAATTTTTACTCTCCATTTCGTGTGCTACTGTATATTGTATGTATAAACTACCTAAACTCATTACCTAATTGTTTTATTGTGACTTTGCCCTTCATTTGTAAATGTGTTCTGTGTTGTTCGCAGCCATGCTTGTGTGCTTGGCTAAAAAAAGAACTGCATTAGATGAAGAATAGACTATCTATTTCAAATTAAGGATAAAAAATGACTCATAAATGTAATCAAATATTTAACTGTGCTTGTGGCAGTAAATTATGGCAAAGCTTATTGCCAAAAGATTTTAACCCGTCTTGCGAATTGAATGATCAAACCGAAGATAACGCGACAGAAAGTTTTATTATGCACGCTATAAATGGCGGCACAATCTTAACTATGCGAGAGGGAATGAATGAAAATGTCGAAGCAATAGGTATTAAAGATGGAAAAATTTGCGCTGCAGGTAGTTTTGAAGATGTAAAAAAAGAATTCTCAGACTCAGTACCTAAGGTCGAAGAAATTGAAGGTGCAGCCACTTTAATTCCTGCATTTATTGAGCCTCATGTGCATATTATTCCCAGCGCGGTAATTAATGCAGGGTTAGATTTAAGCCCTTTTTATGGTCAGCAACTTCGGGAGAATGTGTTTCCAAAAGATAAATATAATTTTGATTGGGTTAAAAAGGTCTTGACCGAAAAAGCAGACAATATGACAGCAGGTGAAGGTTGGATTCTAGGGCATAATATGGATCCTTCATTATTCTCTTCTGGGAATAAAGTTATAAATGCGGGTAAGTTAGATGGCATATCTAATTCTGTGCCGATTTATATTACAAATACATCAGGACATTTGGCATATATTAATAATGCGGCGATTAAGGTCATTGATGAACATAACATAAGCGTAGAAGCAGAAAATGGAAGTAAAAAACAAAAAAAAGTTAGTACAGGTAAAAACGGGGTACTTGAAGAACTCTCTGAAATGGTGCCAGTTTTAAAAGTTCTGATAGAAACATATGACTATGAAAACGGGAAAATTAAGCTACAAGCAAAAGAACGAATTAAACAAGAGTTCGATAAGCTGTTTGAAAGTGCGGTGTCTCATGGTAGCACATATATGTTGGATGCTGCGCTAGATGAGAAGCAAATAGAGATTTTAAAAGTGTATGCCAAAAGCTCAAAGAGTAAGGTACGCATAGGCGGTGCTTACTTGATAGATAGTTTGGAACAATTGAATACAAGCATCGGCTCTTTGGGTTTGCCCAACTCAGGTGACGAAGACTTTAATCTTTCTTTTCTAAAGCTTATAGCCGATGGTTCTTCACAAGGATTAACTGGCTATCAGTATACGCCGTATGATTGTAATGAAAATTATGAAGTGTTTGCCCATGCAGAACAGTCAGACTTCAATGAAGAAAATGAAGATAAAATAAAAAAATTAGCAGAGCAGAATATTACAGGCCTGTTTAATTATGGCTACCCAATAGAGTTTAATGGACTAATGAGAATAGCCAACAATTATGGTTGGCCGACGATGACGCATGCTAATGGCGATCACGCGATAGACAGAACGCTCAGCGCCTTTAAACAAGCTGGTATTACGAAAAACACTATAGACCAACGTCGAGACAGAATTGAGCACTGCTCCTTGCTTTCACCACGTACCATGGCTGAAATGGAACACCTTGGCATTTCACCAAGTTTTACTATTGGGCATGTCGGTTATTGGGGGTGGAATTTTAAAAATACTATTATCGGTCAACAACGAGCAGACCAATTAGATTTATGTGCATCAGCCATTAATAACCATGATATGCGAATAACACTTCATAGTGATTATAGTGTTACGCCTATGGGACCTTTGCGTTATATGGAGCAGGCCATCACTCGACTAATGGAAAGTGCGCCAAACCAAAGCCTGGAAGTATTAAACCCGAATGAACGACTTACGCCATTTCAAGCTCTTAAAGCGATGACTTATGATGCTGCCTGGCAATGCCACGCGGATAAATGGGTAGGATCGTTGGAAGTTGGTAAGTGCGCAGACTTCACGATTTTGGCAGAGTCACCGCTGAGGTACCAAAACCGCAAAAACATGGCTTACCCTGCACAAGGGATGCGTGATATTCCTGTGCTTAAAACTTTTAAAGGAGGTAAACAAGTATTTGTACAGCCTCAAGAATCATACCTGTCTAACATTTCCTGGGACAATCAAAACAAAGCCTTGACCTTTAAATATACAGGGCCAAAAGTTTCACCACCAAAAGGCGTTGAGGCCAAAATTTGGTATCAGCTGCAAGACGAAAATGGCGATGCATTAACTGATAAGTATACTGAGCCAATGAATAACGTGTATTTTAATCGTAAAGTTGAGATTTGTACTGAAAGTTTATCCAAATTTGATTCTGCAACCAAGTTTTATTTAGTTGCAGGTGTTTTTTTACAATCAAAAAAAGCGGATGTGATTGCAGCAAGCGCACTTATTGATAAATGCTGTGGCACATCTGAAGTGAACGATAAAACGAGCATTAACAAATTACAGCTAATGCCATCATCTGGTTCTATTAGCTTTGAGGTACCGTCAGACATTCAAAAGCCTAAAAATGGTACCTGCTGGTTGTTTATTACAGATGTTAACACCAACTATGGTTGGGATAATGGTCAGGTCGCTCCAAATTTAGAAGGGGACGGTTCAACACAAGGAACGAGCGCGGATACGGGTGTCTACTATTGTAAAAATCTGACAGATGAATTAACAGAAAACCCCATTGACCTAGATTCCCTGGACCTAGAGTTAGGTAAAACCTACAAAGTGGGTATATGTTTAGGTAGTAATTATAGAATTGCGGCTTATGCAGTCACTCAGTGTGTTGATAAACCCACAACGGATTAACCCAGTTGGTACTCTCTAAAAAGTAGCTTTCCATAAGTAACAATTTTTAAATTAGCCCACTCCCAATTAGAGTGGGCTTTTCATGACATGTTCAATTAAATTTATATATCAGCAACCGAGTGTAATTATTATTTTATTAGAGCGCTTTTGCATTTTTACTAAAGCAAGTGTCTTATCAGTTGCATAAAACCTCCAGGCAACAACCAACTGCCCATCCCGTGAGTACTCACCGCTTGCTGTGAAACCCTTAAAAGGCGACGGCGCACAAATCTAGCAAATTGTGAATATTTGCTGGCTTAACCGAATAAATTATTTAGCGATAACCCCTTAAGCTCTGTTAACCACAGCGTCTTGCCCTGTACGATGCTTAGGCTTTGATGTTTAGAAATATGAAAACACCAATAGCTACCTTACTTTAGAGTTGTTTCGATACGAATAATAGACAATTTTGTGTAATTCTGAGTTGAAGTGAGCGTCAATCTAGCTCCATTCAATGTAGCTCTTCAGTCTAGCTATGCGACACCGAATGTGGCTGAAAATGTATTAAACAGGAAGTTTTTTGCGGCTTCTCCAAACGAGAAATGGGTGACAAATATCACGTATATATGGTGTAAAGGGCAATGGCTTTACTTTATGGCAGTGATGGACCTATTTCCTCGAGCGATAGTTAGTGGGTCATTTTATACGCAAATGACAGAATTACTGATAATAAGCGCGTTGAAAATGGCAATTGAGCGCAGAGAAATCTGAGCCGGTTTGATTACACACTCGGTTAGAGATATTCAATGCAGAGTACTAGTGTACCAAGGGCTTATAGGTAACATAGGAGCTACAACTAGTACGAGTAGAAGAAATAACTGTTGGGATAATGTGGTGATGGAGCCTTTTTATTCGAAATTAAACGGGAGTTAGTATTTTACTCAAATATCAGTCGCTTGAGGAAGTTAAAGTGAGTATATTTGAGTGCATTGAAATATTTTATAGCCGCGTACGATTGCGTTCAGCATGAGGGTATTTAAGTCCAATGGAATACGCAAGCAGGTATGCATAAATTAAGCTGTCTACTTTTGGTAGGTAACACCAGCTTTAAGGAGAAAATCTTGGAAGTGTCACTTCGTCAGATTACAAAAGATAATTACGAAGCAGTGTGTGAGCTTGATGTATCAAAGGAGCAAGAAGAATACGTTGCTTGTAATATGTGGTCACTTGTTGAATCTATGTTTAACGATGGGTATGAAACCAGAGCAATATACTTGGAAAAAGAGCCTGTCGGCTTCTTTATGTGGGCTAAAGAGTCGATTACAAAGGTTTCAATCTGGCGGTTTATGATTGATCATAAACACCAAAAAAATGGCATTGGTCGTAAAGCGTTAGATCTTGCTTTAGCCGAAATTAAGCAGCTTGCAAACATTAAGGAAATAGAAATTTGCTATAACCCTAAGAATCCTGTGGCTAAGGAGTTCTATTCTAGCTTTGGCTTTGTTGAGGTTGGTATGGATGAAGACAATGAAGATATGCTCGCAGTCATCAGTATTTAAAATCTAATATGTATATTAAAGGGGGACGAACAAGGCGTGGCCTGCGCATATTTTTCGCCAATTGTAGCCAAACATTTTTACGCCTTTAAGCAATGCATTAGTATTTGGGGAGGCTTATGAGAGTAATTCTAGCTTTGGCAACATTATCTCTAATTGGTTGCTCCCCTATTTGGGAAGAGTTGCCGTATGAAGTTTACTATATTAATGGTATTAAAACTTTAGGTTATAGCATTGGTGAAGGTGCTTATATTGGGCGTATTCATGAGCCTGTAAATATTACCACTAATAAAAAATATATATCAGTTTATGCTTGCCCATATCAAACTTGCTCTTTTTATTACATTGATAAAATCAAAGATCACGAGTTTGCAGAGCACGACGAATTTGTATTTGGGCCATATACAAATGAGCAATTTGCAACGTTAGTTAAAAAGTTAGGCTTGCCGAGGGTCAGCTCGGAGTGAGCAAAATGCTGAAACATGCTTTAACAAAGGAATACTACACAGTAGACTTTTGCTTATTCGTTTTGCTTCTGACCGAATACGCCTGTAATGGCATAAATAGAATCAACTTTAAAGTCATAAAAATTATCCGATGTGATAATTTAATGCTATGTATCTTTTTTTGGTTACACGGTTAACTTTGTTAAACAAGCACTATATATTCGGCATATGACAAATTCCTAAACAAAAGGACGCAAAATGACAATGGATGAAATGATGAATACTACAAGAAATATCAGCAAACCTAGTAGGATTAATAAATTCCTGTTAGAAGTTTATTTATCTCTAAAGTTTTGAATAAAAATATATAACAACCGAATTTTGACAGGGTTCTTAAAGCTCGGCGTGTGCACTAGTGCTGCTTATTTTATTCAATTATTTGTGTGTTAATTAGGAAGGTGTTAGCCTACTTAAATTAAATATAGGGTATTACCGTTGTTATCTAAAAGCAAAACTGTCTTAAGTTTTTGTTTATTTGTACTGTTACTTCTTAGTTTCGGTATAACTTATGAACAAGTCTCTCGAAATAATACATTATTAAAGTATCCAGCTAACGGCTCATTAGTTGATATAGGTTCTCGCTTTTTGCACATTGACTGCAGAGGGGAAGGTACGCCTATTGTTATTCTTGAATCAGGCTTAGATACTTTGGGTTCATTAAGTTGGTCGGCAGTTCATGACCAATTAGCTCAAACAACGAGAACTTGTGCTTATGATCGTGCAGGTATCATGTGGAGTGACCCTCGGCCCCGAACAAACAATTTGATGCAAGATATTGCGAGTGATTTAAATAAAGCGCTTGTTATATCGAATGAGAAACCTCCATATATTATGGTTGGTCATTCATTTGGTGGTGTATATATTACGAAATTTACTGAGCTGTTTGAAAAAAAAGTTGCTGGTATTGTGTTGATAGACTCACCTCATCCAGAGCAGATGGATTTAGTTCAAGATGTTGAAATACCATTGATTCTATCTTTAAAAAATTCAGTTTTCCAAATAGTTAAGCCCATTATGGATATAATAGGTTTAACTCGTATTATAAATAATCAGGCTAGTTTCGCTTTTCCAAATCAATCACAGTATCATTCAGAAGCTGTGAAAGCCTTTGCACCATTATCTGATCATACTTTATCTCAGGAAATTTTGAATTACTCTGTTGGTCTAAAACAAATCCGTTCACTAAGAAACTTTGGCGACAGACCTATGTTTGTTCTCGGTAACATTGTTAATTACACAAAAATGTCTGATCTACAACTTGCCAATGCAGGTTTAAGCCGTGATATTGTGCCGGCAGTAATGGAGCAAGACCGTTATATGTTTAACGACCAAGCATCATGGTCATCTAATAGTCATTTGAAATTATTCCATAACACGTCGCATTACATACAATTTGAAAAACCTACCGAAGTAATCAATACGGTGTTATTCGTTATCAGTGAGGTTAAAAGGCAAGCTGATTAGATACTGTGCCTGCGTAAGTATTCGAGGGTTGACACTGTTCTGAGCTAGTATTTGTTCATCATGGTTGCGTCAGGCTCAACTAAACAGTGCAACGAATTATTTCGCTTTAGTATCAAAACACTTTGAAATAAGGTTGCTGTACACGTTTTTGATTAATTATCCCCTAAATTAATAACTCCGAGTTTGGATCTAAGCTTTTTACAGCATCTTAAAAGTACAACTTTGAAAAAACGCGACAGCGAGTAGCAGTTATGTAGAAAGCATAATTTTTGACCAGGTTTATTGTTGTACCTAATTGCAGTGTGTTATTGAGAGTGGTTTCTATTTGCGGTATTGTTACACGAAGCCTTACAGTATTGCCTGGATTCTCTTTCTTTGCCCGTAGTTATGTGGTTAGTAACGATTTATCAATAACTTAGAAGTTATTTTCAGCAAAAGGCCGTAGGTCATCAGAGGTGTATACTGTATCTATGGCGGGGGCAATAGAAAAGTACCGACTAGAAGTCAGCCGATTTCTCATCAGAAAAGTTGGTTGTGCTGAAACAGCTGCAGATATCTTTCAATCGGTTGCTGAAAATATGCTAAGGCGCAACCCTGACCCTCCTATTGATGATGTGCGGGCATTTTTATATCGAGCAGCGAAGAGTGCGGCGGTTAACCAGCAACGCACTGATCGCACACTAGATGACAATCATCTTGAGGACAGATGTTTGGGTGAATAGATGAAGTCGGAAAACTGTCAAAACCTGTTGATGAAATGGAGCTCAAATGACCAGCATAAGGAATAATACTAAATCGTTGCAGGCAACATCTTTTAGCTTAAAGCCAATGATGTTTGAAACCTTTGTATGCACTATGGCAATGATGGCCTTTGCGGCCTTAGCTGCACCCATTGCTCGAGTTATAGGATTGTCAGCTTGGCAAGTAGGTGCCGCTGTAACTGTAGCTGGGTTAGCCTGGGTTATCATGGCACGGGTGTGGGGGAGACTAAGTGACAGAAAAGGTCGCCGTCCAGTGATGTTGTTCGGTCTCACTGGATTTGTGGTTAGTTACTTTATATTGGCGCTGTTTATTGATTATGCCTTACACAGTGCAATACTGCCTGTGATGGCTTTTATTGGTATTGTTGTTGGTCGAGGGATCGCTGGATTTTTTTATGCGGCGGTACCTGTAACAACGGCAGCGTTGGTAGCAGACCATATAGCACCAGATAGCCGTGCTGGTGCAATGGCTGGAGTTGGCGCTGCAAGTGCTGCTGGAATGGTGATTGGCCCTGGTCTTGCTGGTTTGCTTGGGCCAATAAGTTTAAGCTTGCCGTTGTATATTACAGCCTTTTTTCCGGTTATCGCGCTGCTTGTTCTATGGCGCGTATTACCAAAAGTAGAGCTGCATGCTCAGCCATCGGCTAATACAGTAAGCCTCGGTGATAAACGTTTGCGAAGTGCTGTTGGAGTCGCATTCGTCAGCACTTTTAGTGTGGCGGTGGCGCAAATTATAGTTGGCTTTTTTGTACTTGATCAGCTCCAACTTGAACCCGCTCAAGCAGCTAGGGCTGCGGGTGTTGCTTTGGCTATTGTTGGAGTTGCATTGATTATTGCCCAGATTGTATTGCAGAAATTAACATGGCAACCAAAACAACTAATCTTGTGTGGCGGGCTCATTGCTGCTGTTGGGTTTGTAAGCGCTGTGTTGGCGGTCAATACCATGACTATTTGGGCGAGTTATGCAATAGCTGGGTTTGGTATGGGTTGGATTTATCCATCGGTCTCTGCACTGGCTGCTAATTCGGTCAACCCTACCGAACAAGGCGCGGCTGCTGGTATAGTGTCGGCTGCTCAAGGGTTGGGAATTATCAGTGGGCCGATAGTTGGTACTGGACTGTATGGCGTTGATAACACCATGCCCTACTTGCTGATTGCGAACATGCTAGTGGTGATCGTGTTTTGGGCAGCGAGACGTTAAATGTTTTAGGAGGCAGTTTATGCCCCCTAAATATCGCGCACCAGTGGCGTACCGATGAGGACAAGAGTATGACGAATTAATTAATCGTGCATTTGCTTTTCTAAGAAATACGAGTATTTAGCTACTTTTAACTATTTATCCCAAGTTAAGGTTGTTTAGTATGGAAGCCTTTGGCTTTACCTAAAACTTTGTTGATAACTTATTTTGTTAAACGGTTGACTTCGGAATAACGAAGGGACGCCACTAGCTAAGTATTTAAGAAGTATGCTTTTGTAAATTCAATAAATGCAGCCAGTCTCTTAGCTTGATGTTTATCCTTGTGATAAAGAAGAGAAAACTCAACACTTGGAATATGCCATTCAGTAAACACTTCCACCAACTTTCCTTCGTCTATCGCATTTTGACAATAAATCCGAGGCACGCGTATTATCCCGAGTCCATTAAGAGCACCACTGATCAATACTTGTCCGTTTTTACAACGTAAGGTACCGTCAATGGAAACGGAATATGATTCATTTGTTTGATGGTGCAAGTAGCGCCAATGTGCAACAGAGCCGGTTAAGCAGCAATGCATTTGCAACTCTTTTGGGTGCTTAATCACCGGTTTACCAGTTAAATAATTGGGACTTGCGAGCGTACACATTTCTATCATACATAATTGCCGCGCGACAAAACCTGAGTCTTCGAGCTTCCCCATACGAAATGCAACATCAAATTCATCGTTAATTAAGTCAACTCGATGGCTACTAAAATCAAGTTCAACAGACACTTCAGGGTGCAGTTTCATAAATTCACTAACGAGACTCGCAACGTAGACTTCACCCAAGTACCCACCAACGCTGTTGACTCGGATACTTCCCTTAAGATTATCATTATCATTAATGGCATCTACTAGGGCATATTCAATTTTTTGTATTGCGCTATGACATTGAGCAACCAGTCGTTTACCACTATCCGTTAATTTTAATGTTCTTGTTGTTCTTTGTAGCAGCGTCAAACCAGTTTGTTTTTCAAGCGCACTTACTCTTCTTGATATATGTGACCGAGAGACCTTAAGCAACTCTGCCGCGCTAGTGAAGCTACCCTGTTCAGCAACTACGGCAAAAATACGAATATCATCCAAGCTTATTTGGTCAATTATCACTAAACACTCTCCTTATTCTAAAAGATCTAATGAAGCATCATTGTTAGAGTTCAAAATCCGAGCAACTGATTAGTATTACATAGTCGTGATGTTTATTGTTGCTCAGGTGCAACAGTGTTTCAACTGAAATGATATATATGCACTAATAAACTAGCTTTAAGATAGTACCTAGTCACTCAATAGCATTAAAGCTTAATGGAAAAGCGATGGTTTATTGCTTTTCGCTACAAGATGGGTGTTCAATTTTAATCGATAAAAGGTAATCAAATATGAAAAAGCTAGTTGTTGTTACAGGTGCGAGTTCGGGTATTGGTGAAGCAATTGCACGTCAATTAAGCGCACAAGGTCACCCATTGCTGCTGCTCGCACGTCGAGTAGAAAAATTAGAAGCACTGAATTTGCCCAATACGTTGTGCGAAAAAGTTGATGTTACGGACAAACATGCTTTTACAGCAGCAATACTGAAAGCAGAGCAATTATTTGGAGAGGTCGATTTATTAATAAATAATGCGGGGGTTATGCTATTGGGACAAATTGACACTCAAGAGCCAAGTGAGTGGAAACACATGTTTGATGTGAACGTTATTGGGTTACTGAATGGTATGCAAGCCGCACTTGCCCCTATGCTAGAACGAAACACGGGAACTATTATCAACATTAGCTCTATTGCAGGTAAAAAAACATTTCCAAATCATGCGGCATACTGCGGCACTAAATTCGCTGTACATGCCATTTCTGAGAATGTAAGAGAAGAGGCTGCCTCAGCCAATGTTCGTGTAATTACGATTGCCCCAGGGCCAGTTGAAACCGAGTTGCTTTCTCATACCACTTCTGACGACATAAAAGATGGCTATGAAAACTGGAAAAAAGACATTGGTGGAGCGTTGAGTGCCGATGATGTCGCAAGAACGGTTATGTTCGCATACAACCAACCACAAAATGTATGTATTCGTGAGATAGCAATAGCACCGACTAAACAGCAACCTTGATCACAAAAGCAGTAAAGCCGCTCTCCCTTTGGTTGGATACATAAACCAGTTGTAATAAGTGCTTGTTTTAATCGCGCTACCTTACTTGTTAGCTTAACAATAAGCGCTATTGGTTATTTGTAGACTTAACGGGAGAGGCGGTCGCGCTTAATTAATGCGATAGTTCATTCGAACAAATAAACACGCAATTGACGTGGCATGGTTATCGCGAAGTCTACCTATATTGGTAGCCATGGTAATTTAGACAATATGATTATAGGCATTATGAACAGTGGTTACCACAAAGCGCCGACCTGTTTGCCGAACAGTCTATATTTTTTTGAACACGTAAATCTGATCTTCGAAGTGGATGAATGTGATTTACGCATTGATGTGTGTTTGCTAATGGTTTAAGTTCACAATCTAGAGCCGAGCAGCTATAACTTAATAAATGTACACTGTTTGCTTGATTCAATATGAATACTTTACGATGTAAGCGCGTGGCTTTAGGAGGACTACTGTATTTATGTGGAGGGTTTTTTGCTCATGCAGAACCAGTACGCATCATTGTTAATGATTGGGCAAGCCAATTGGTGGTGTCTAATATTTATGCCAGCTTGCTCAAGCACGCTGGAATTCAGTCACAGTTTATTTCTTTGCCAACCGTAGGGCAGTGGTATTACTTAAAATATAACCATGCTGATGTGCAAGTTGAGGTATGGCAAGGCACAATGGAAGATAAACTAGAACAATTGCTGCATTCGGGTGATATTCAGCAGGCGGGTACGTATCCTATTTCTACACGAGAAGAGTGGTGGTATCCGGATTATGTCGCAAAATTATGCCCCAAGCTACCTGATTGGCGAGCTTTAAACGATTGTGCACATTTATTTAGCGAAGGTGATGACCCAAGAGGTGTATATTATAACGGTCCATGGGAAAAGAACGATTCAGCGAGAATTAGAGCATTAAACCTGAATTATAGAGTCGAAAACTTACCTGACGACTTTTCACTGGTGCGCGTCCTAAAAGATGCGTACAAAAACAAAAAGCCTATTTTAATATTTAATTGGACCCCAAACTGGGTGGAAGCACGTTATGCTGGCTATTTTGTAGAGTTTCCACCTTATACAATAGAGTGTGGAACGCAGCCACAATGGGGCATAAATAAAGATTTCTTACATGACTGTGGAAACCCTCGTGATGGTTGGATAAAGAAAATAGCGTCAAGCGCGTTTGTTCGCTCACAACCGTGCGCCTTTGCGATTTTACAAAGTATGACCTTTAATTCTGACGACCTTGCACAGTTTGCTTTGCAAGTTAATATAAACGCAAAAACGAATGAAAAAGCCAGTGAAATGTGGCTTAAGCGATATCAATCACGTTGGCAAAGTTGGTTGAAACATCCAAGTTGCCAAATTTATCGCTATAGCCAGAAGTAATTGTAAAGGGGGGTTACACTTTTCGCTTAGCCTACTATTTATAGGGCTTGCCTAAGAAGTAGGTACCACTTATAGTGGGGTAGCGAAGATGTATAATTCAAAGAAAGCTAAGGCAAACCTACACAAAAGTGTTTTTTACCATGACTCATCGCTAAGTGTTTTTCACCAATTAAGTGATTGCTAAGTACAAATGGAGAAAATATGGAAAATAAAGGAAAGCTGTTCTTTTTCTGTGGCAAGATGGGGGCGGGGAAATCGACAAAGTCTCGGACAGTCGCTACTGTAAATAATGCAATTTTAATTTCAGAAGATGATTGGTTGTCAGCGCATTATCCTTCTCAAATTCAAACTTTTGATGATTACATTCAGTACTCAAACCTCATTAAACCTTTTGTTAAATCTCATGTGCAAAACTTATTAAGTATTGGGGTTAATGTTGTTATGGATTTCCCAGCAAATACTGTCAAGCAAAGGTCATGGTTCGTATCACTATGTTCTGAAGTAAATAGTGATTATGAGCTCTGGTATCTAGCGTTAACCGACGAGCAATGTTTATCTCAAATCGCTATGCGTCGGGTAGAACAACCAGAAAGGTCAATGTTTGATACAGAAGCTGTATTTCATCATGTAACCCAATACTTTGAAGCGCCAACAGCGAGTGAAGGTCTTAATTTGGTGGCTGTGGAAAGTATCGAGTAGCGCAACATTTTCAATGGAACGTTTGGTACTATTTTGAATTAACTTCCGTGCTGTCAGTATAATAGTTTAGCGGCTCATTACTTAACGTTAGCATAGGTAAATAGGAAATGTAGATGGTACACGCAGCATCAGGGTTGCTTTTTCCCTTACTTATTTTGTTTGCTTTATCGCTACCCATTATTCTGTTTTGGGTGTTTAAGGGTGATGGAAACCGTGGGAAAAGAGGCTTAATTGGGTTTGCTCAAATTGCTGTTTTGACGATAGCCACTTTGATGTGTTTTTCTGGTGCTAATATGGTTCAGCAAGTTGGTTTTACAATAGCGTTCATAATCTTAGTAATTATGCTGCTCACACCCATGGTATTTAAAAATCGAAATTATTAGAGCTCAAACCTGCAAGATTAAGGCAATGAAGAAATGCATCAGCTTATGCTCACTAACAGCAAATAGAATCTAATGACGTGAGGAAATCTTGGTTGGTGTTATTGCCAAACTTTGCCGGTATCGAAGAGCCAGATATGACAGATAAGTGCAATGTTAATCGCACTTACCTTAATTTATCAGCTAGATTTCTGCAGCGACTACCGAAATCTCAACAAGCAAAGCATCACGAGCCATGCTCGCTTCAACACAAGCACGTGCAGGTGCATACCCTTGCGGTACCCACGCATCCCATACTTCGTTCATTTCAGCAAAATATTTCATGTCTTTAATATAAATTGTTGCAGAAAGGATGTGCTTGCGGTCGCTGCCCGCCTGAATAAGCAGTTCGTCAACTTTTTCAAGCATGGTCTCGGTTTGTTCTTTTATCCCTTGCTCGGCATCTTTACAGACTTGACCACATAGATAAATTGTCCCGTTATGTTTAACTATGCGGCTCATTCGTTGTTTAGTTTCAATACGTTCTATCAAGTTTTTTCCTTGGTTATTTGGTAACGTGAGTAAATTAAGAGTAGCTAATACTACTCTTTTTCTAGAAGATGGACTACCTGACCATTGGTATCGTGAGCAAGACGTGAAGTTGCAGCTCTAGCCATCAATGCGTTATTTTATATTTAGCATAAATGGCTTTTATTTTGCCGTCATTAATCATGCGGCTCAGCGCCGTGTTTATTTCCAGATTTAACTGTGTCAAATGAGGTTGGAAGCGCATGTGCACCGGCAAGCGGCTTATTCTAAAGCAAGGGGAAAAATCACGATATTTAGGTTGCTGAGAGATATAATAATCCGCGGTTTCTGCGCCAATCATAATATAATCTAGACGGTTATGCTCAAGCTGCGCGAGGAGTTCTTTTTCAGAAATATTCTCGTAAATGGAGATCTTACCTTTACCTAGATGCTCTTCGAATGTGTCGTAGTGGTATCCTCTTACCTTGCCGACGAGCGCACCGTAAAAGTGTTCAGGTTGTTGCTTTCCCTTGCAGTTTACTTTTCGCCCTAATAACACTTCTGTTGAAAAGGCGTAGTTAATACTATATATGCCGGGTACTTTGGCGGCTTTACGCCAAACTGGGTTTACGCCGGGTTCGATGTCTACATCACCGCCATCAAAGTAACGCTGTCCTCTGGCTACAGAAAGTGGAATAAAGCTAAATTGATGTGAGGTCAGGTTGCTCAGCTCCTGAAAAATGTCGACAAATATGCCTGTTGGTTTGCCTTTCTCTTCAAAATAATAGGGTGGGTTTGCGCCATGATACACCAACACAGAATAAGATTGTGCGTTGGCAAGGCCTGTTGCCAGCAGGAATATTGTTGTGATGAGGGGGTAACGCCACATTGCTAATAGTCAGCCTTTTGTCCTATTACATATCATAATATGCAGAATTGTTATCCTGCGCAATGAATGTCGTCGTTACCTCTGTACGTGATGAATGAATCAACGGTAAATTCTATTCACACCATAAAACTGGTGAATAGTGTCTATATTGAAAATTGTCGACAATTTTCGCTTTTCTAGGTTGACGCTAACGTCAACCAACACTATATTGTCTACAACTTAAATAACGATGACTGGCCAACTAATGATGAGCTTTTTAGATGAACAAGCGGTTACTTCCTCTGATAAAGCATTCTTTCGTATGCGAAAGGAGATTGTCGAAGGAGAGATAGCTGCAGGTTCCAAGCTCAGCGAAATGGAATTGTCGACAAAGTATGAAGTCAGTAGAGCGGTTGTTCGTGAGGCAATTAATCGTTTGGAGTCATGTCACTTGGTTGAACGTAAAGCCAACGTTGGAGCACGTGTTGTTACCCTTACACCAGAAGGTTTGATGGAGCTTTATCAAATTCGAGAGGCGCTGGAAGGGATGGCAGCAAGACTGGCTGCACAGTACATGACCGAGGGTGAAGTACAGGATTTAGAAGGTCTTCTGTCGAGCCAATTCGATGAGGTCAAAAATCAACACTCTTACTATCAGGAAGCGGGTGACCTTGATTTTCATTACCGCATTATCCTTGGCAGTAAAAATGCTAGCCTCATCTCTATGCTGGTCAATGGTTTATATCACTTAGTGCGCATGTATCGCGTACAGTTAGGGATGGCTGGGCCTCGGGTTACCACTGCATTTGACGAGCATAAACATATTGTTCGTGCAATCAGTAACCGCGACCCAGAGCTGGCAGAAATACTGATGCGTCGACATATTCAATATTCTAAAAATAATATCGCAGCCAAGTTAGCAAGCAATCAATCACATATATAAGAGAGAACATCATCATGAGCGCAGGAAAAAAATTTCGTGAGGCACTAAAAGCCAATAAGCCGTTACAAATTGTCGGAACTATTAATGCTTACAGCGCGATAATGGCAAAAAAGATTGGCCATCAAGCTATTTATCTTTCAGGTGGTGGCGTTGCTAATGCCTCATATGGTTTGCCTGACTTAGGAATGACATCTTTAAATGATGTAATTGCTGATGTAAGTCGAATTACTTCTGCCTGTGATCTTCCTTTGATGGTTGACATTGATACTGGCTGGGGCGGTGCATTTAACATTGCTAAAACCGTTCGAGATATGGAAAAAGCAGGGGCTGCAGCGGTACACATGGAAGACCAAGTGGCGCAAAAGCGTTGTGGTCACCGCCCGAATAAAGAAATCGTGTCGACAGAAGAAATGGTTGACCGTATTAAAGCAGCAGTCGATGCGCGCACCGATCCTGACTTTTTCATCATGGCAAGAACAGATTCTTTTGCACAAGAAGGACTAGAAGCGGCAATTGAGCGTGCGAAAGCTTATGTTGCGGCAGGCGCTGATGGCATTTTTGCAGAAGCGGTACAAACTGAAGAACACTATCGTGCATTCAGCGAAGCACTTGATGTGCCCATCCTCGCGAATATCACAGAGTTTGGTAAAACTGAGCTTTGGAATAAAGCTGAGTTAGGAGAGTGGGGTGTAGACATGGTGCTATATCCGCTTAGTGCATTTAGAGCAATGAATAAAGCGGCAGAGTTGGTGTATCAGTCCATTTTAGAAAACGGTGACCAAAAAGCGGTACTCGATACCATGCAAACCCGTATGGATTTATATGATTACCTTGGTTACCACGATTATGAGCAAAAGCTCGATGCACTTTTCGCCGAAGGTAAGAATAAGTAAAAAATTAAAGCTGCTGGGGTTACTCAGCAGCACAAAATATCAATACCCAGCAGGTAAAAAATTCAGGAGACAATAATATGGCTAAAGTACTAAGTGGCGCGGGCCTTCGTGGTCAAGTAGCGGGAAAAACAGCACTATCAACGGTAGGTAAGTCGGGCTCAGGTTTGACTTATCGTGGTTACGATGTAAAGGACCTAGCTGAAAATTGTCAGTTTGAAGAGGTGGCTCACCTTATCCTTAAAGGTAACTTACCAAATCAAACTGAACTGGACGCATATAAAAGTGAGCTAAAAGCAATGCGCGGTTTGCCGCAGGCGTTAAAAGAAGTATTAGAACGTATTCCTGCTCACGCACACCCGATGGACGTATTACGTACTGGCTGTTCAATGCTTGGCAACCTTGAAGGTGAAGCAAGCTTTGACGAGCAAGGTAAAGTAACCGACCGCATGTTAGCGAGCTTCCCAAGTATTATTTGCTACTGGTATCGTTTTAGCCATGATGGCGTTCGTATCGACGTGGAGACGGATGACGACTCAATTGGTGCTCATTTCTTACACCTACTTCATGGTGAAAAGCCAAGTGAGCTGCATGAGCGCGTAATGCACGTGTCGCTTATCCTTTATGCCGAGCACGAGTTTAACGCATCAACCTTTACCGCCCGTGTTTGTGCTTCAACGCTTTCTGATATGCACTCATGTATTACTGGTGCGATTGGTTCTCTACGCGGCCCACTTCACGGTGGTGCAAACGAAGCGGCAATGGAAATGATTGAGCGCTTTGAATCTGCGGATCACGCAGAGCAAGAAATGATGGGCATGCTTGAGCGTAAAGAAAAGATCATGGGCTTTGGTCACGCTATCTATTCAGAGTCAGACCCTCGTAACGAAATCATCAAACGCTGGTCTGAAAAGCTAGCAGCAGATGTGGGGGATACTGTACTTTACCCCGTGTCTGTACGCTGTGAAGAAGTAATGTGGCGCGAGAAAAAGCTATTCTGTAATGCCGATTTCTTCCATGCTTCAGCATACAACTTTATGAAAATCCCAACTAAATTGTTCACTCCAATCTTCGTTATGTCACGCTTAACAGGTTGGGCTGCACACGTTATGGAGCAGCGCGCGGACAACCGCATCATTCGTCCATCAGCAGAATACACTGGCGAAGAATTACGTCCAGTTCCTGCTATTTCTGAGCGTTAAACGAGCACGACTCAAGTCTATTCTGGCGGTCGTCATGGCCGCCTGTTCTCCGTCACAGATTGTTGGAAGTTGTTATGAATACTCAATTCCGTAAACGTTTACCTGATTCTGAGCTTTGCTATTACGATACAAAAGAGGCAATAGAAGCCATAAAATCAGGTAGCTACGAGACTTTACCTTACACCTCACGTGTACTTGCTGAAAACTTAGTGCGCCGCGCTGAGCCTGAAAAACTCAATGATTACCTTGAACAGATCATCGAGCGTCGTCGCGATTTGGACTTTCCGTGGTTTCCTGCTCGCGTAGTTTGCCATGATATTTTGGGTCAAACTGCACTAGTCGACCTTGCGGGTTTACGTGATGCTATCGCTGAAAAAGGCGGAGATCCAGCTAAAGTCAACCCTGTCGTGCCGACTCAGTTGATTGTCGATCACAGCTTGGCAGTAGAGCATGCTGGTTATGAAGAAGATGCGTTTGAGAAAAACCGCGCGATTGAAGACCGTCGAAATGACGACCGTTTTCACTTTATCAACTGGACTAAAACGGCATTTAAAAACGTCGATGTGATCCCGCCGGGCAATGGTATTTTGCACCAAATCAACTTAGAAAAGATGTCACCGGTTATTCAAGCGCGCGACGGTGTTGCTTTTCCAGATACACTTGTTGGTACCGACAGCCACACGCCACACGTAGATGCACTCGGCGTTATTGCCGTTGGCGTGGGTGGCCTTGAAGCGGAAAGCGTGATGCTTGGTCGGGCGTCCTACATGCGATTGCCTGATATTGTCGGGGTTGAAATCATTGGTAAACGCCAATCGGGGATCACCGCAACGGATATCGTATTGGCGATCACTGAATTTTTGCGTAAGGAGCGCGTCGTTTCTAGCTACTTAGAATTCTTCGGTGAAGGTACGCAAGACCTTAATTTAGGTGACCGTGCGACAATTTCAAACATGACACCAGAGTATGGCGCAACCGCGGCCATGTTCTACATCGATGAGCAAACCATTGATTATTTGAAGCTCACAGGCCGTGATGACGAGCAAATCAAGTTGGTGGAAAAATACGCTAAGTTAACTGGGCTTTGGGCTGATTCTTTACAAAAAGTGCAGTATGAGCGTGTACTTAAGTTCGATTTGTCGACAGTGACGCGTAATATTGCAGGGCCGTCAAATCCACATCGCCGCGTTGCAACTAACGATCTTGCCAATCAAGGTATCGTCAAAGAGATTGAAGCGCCACAAGATGGTTTGATGCCAGATGGTGCGGTGATCATTGCTGCTATCACCAGCTGCACTAACACCAGTAATCCACGCAATGTAGTTGCCGCAGGCTTACTAGCACGTAATGCCAATAAATTAGGTCTTGCTCGTAAACCTTGGGTGAAAACGTCTTTTGCACCGGGTTCAAAAGCGGTACGCTCTTATATGGAAGAGGCAAAGCTCCTGCCTGAGCTTGAGCAGCTCGGTTTTGGTGTCGTTGCTTTTGCTTGTACAACTTGTAATGGCATGAGTGGTGCACTTGACCCGAAAATCCAACAAGAAGTGATTGACCGTGATTTGTATTCAACCGCGGTGTTATCGGGTAACCGTAACTTTGACGGTCGAATTCACCCCTATGCAAAGCAAGCCTTCTTAGCTTCACCGCCTTTGGTTGTGGCTTATGCAATTGCAGGCACTGTGCGTTTTGATATTGAAAATGGCGTGCTTGGTCGTGACCAAGAAGGTAATCCGGTCACACTTAAAGATATCTGGCCAAGCGATGAAGAAATCGATGCGGTGATCAAAGAAAGCGTAAAACCAGAGCAGTTCCGCGCCGTTTATGAACCAATGTTTGACCTCACGGTAGACTATGGTGAAGACAACGACCCTCTTTATCAGTGGCGTCCAACGAGTACTTATATTCGTCGCCCTCCTTATTGGGAAGGGGCATTGGCGAGCGAGCGTACCATGAAAGGCATGCGTCCATTAGCGATTTTAGGCGATAACATCACGACGGATCATTTGTCACCATCGAATGCGATTTTGGCAAGTAGTGCGGCGGGTGAATATCTGGCCAAAATGGGTTTACCGGAAGAAGATTTCAACTCATACGCCACACACCGAGGTGATCACTTAACGGCGCAGCGTGCGACGTTCGCTAACCCTAAACTGTTAAATGAAATGGTGGTAGAAAACGGTGAAGTGGTACAAGGTTCACAGGCGCGTGTTGAGCCTGAAGGCACAGTCACCAGAATGTGGGAAGCAATCGAAACCTACATGGAGCGTAAGCAACCGCTAATCATCGTTGCTGGCGCGGATTACGGCCAAGGTTCATCTCGTGACTGGGCTGCAAAAGGGGTGCGTTTAGCTGGAGTTGAAGTTATCGCAGCAGAAGGCTTTGAGCGTATTCACCGTACCAACTTAATCGGCATGGGTGTACTACCACTTGAGTTTAAAGCGGGCACGACCCGTAAAACGCTTGAACTCGATGGTACAGAAACCTATGACGTTGAGGGTGAACCGGCACCAGGTGCTACTTTAACTCTTGTGATTAACCGTCAAAGTGGTGAGTGTGTAGAGGTGCCTGTGACTTGTCGATTAGATACCTTTGAAGAAGTATCTATTTACTCTGCTGGCGGCGTGTTACAACGCTTTGCTCAAGACTTCCTTGAAGCGGAAGGTGTGTAACCATGAGTCAATTTAAGCCGCAAATTAAAATTCCCGCCACTTATATGCGTGGTGGCACCTCTAAAGGGGTGTTCTTCAATTTAATGGATTTACCCGAGTACGCGCAGCAACCAGGTGAAGCGCGAGATAACTTGCTGTTACGTGTAATTGGCAGCCCAGATCCCTATGGTAAACATACCGATGGCATGGGCGGTGCAACTTCCAGTACCAGTAAAACCGTGATCTTAAGTAAAAGCGACAAAGCCGACCATGACGTGAATTATCTTTTTGGTCAGGTTGCTATCGACAAACCATTTATTGATTGGAGCGGAAACTGTGGCAATTTAACGGCTGCGGTGGGGGCATTTGCAATCAGCAATGGCTTAGTCGACGCGAGTAAAGTGCCAGAGAACGGTGTTGCTGTCGTTAAAATCTGGCAGGCGAATATTAGCAAAACCATAGTGGCGCATGTTCCTATCAGCAATGGAGAAGTGCAAGAGACGGGCGATTTTGAACTGGATGGCGTAACTTTCCCAGCAGCAGAAGTGGTGGTTGAGTTTATGGATCCAAGCGACCCAGATGTTGATATGTTTCCGTCGGGCAATCTCGTCGATACGTTAACTGTGCCTGATGAAGGCACCTTTGAAGTGACCATGATTAGTGCCGGGATCCCAACGCTTTTTTTCCGTGCTGCCGATTTAGGTTATGAAGGTACAGAGTTACAAGAAGCGATTAATGGAGACTCAGCGGTACTTGAGCGATTTGAAAAGATCCGTGCCTATGGCGCAGTGAAAATGGGGTTGATAGGTCATATTGACGAAGCGAAAGTTCGCCAACATACCCCCAAAATTGCTTTTGTTGCACCCGCTAAATCTTATGCTGCATCGAGCGGCAAAGCGGTGGAAGCCAATAACATCGACTTAAACGTTCGTGCCTTATCTATGGGTAAACTGCACCATGCGATGATGGGCACAGCCGCTGTGGCGATAGCAACCGCGGCGGCAATTCCTGGCACCCTAGTTAACGAAGCTGCAGGTGGCGGTGATCTTAACTCAGTGACCTTTGGGCACCCATCAGGCACCTTAAAGGTTGGCGCGCAAGCACAGCAAGAGTCTGGCCGTTGGCAAGCTAAAAAAGCCGTCATGAGCCGCAGCGCTCGCGTGCTAATGGAAGGCTTTGTTCGCGTCCCAGAGGCGTAACGCCACACTTAATTAAAGGCTCTGTTCCCAAGAGCCTTATTCTCAATATAAGAAAACTCCCGAGTTATTGCTTGGTTGTGAAGGTGTGCCAGTCGCTTGGCTACGTCTGTGGTATCCAATACCAATTAGTCTTAATGCTT
>NZ_RCSQ01000018.1:0-29565 GCF_004103255.1 Pseudoalteromonas sp. PS5 | reverse complement strand
AGTCCCGATGCGCCAGAGGTCGCCGCACTTATCTGTGAGCTGACTGGGCTTGAGCGGGCATCGTTTTGTAACTCTGGTACAGAGGCGGTAATGACAGCGCTACGCCTAGCAAGAACAGTGACCAAGCGCGATAAAATTGTTCAGTTCTCAGGTGCGTACCATGGTCACTATGATGGTACTTTAGCAACTGAATCGCCAGAGCACGGCGTAGAGGCAATGTGTGCTGGAGTGCGCTACGGCGCAATCGCCGATAATCTTGTTTTACCTTATGGTGATGATGAAGCGCTTGAGATCATTACCCGAGAGGCACAACATATTGCCGCGGTGATTGTTGAACCGGTACAAAGCCGTCATCCTGAAAATCAGCCTTGGGCGTTTTTACGTAAACTTCGTACGCTCACTGAAGCACACGGTATTGCCCTTATTTTTGATGAAATGATCACTGGCTTTAGAGCACATCCCGGTGGCGTTCAAGGTTTGCTTGGTATTAAGGCCGACATGGCAACCTACGGCAAAATCGTCGGTGGAGGTATGCCTATCGGTGTGGTCGCGGGGGCAGCTACCTATCTTGATGCCATTGACGGCGGCAATTGGCAATACGGAGATGATTCTTACCCTTTGACCGATACCACCTTCTTCGCCGGAACTTTTTGTAAACACCCAATGACCATGGCAAGCGCCAAAGCGGTGTTGCAAGCGATTAAGTCGCAAGGTCCAGCGTTACAACAAGGGATCAACGACAAAACCGCGGCATTTAAAGCACATCTCAATGCGTTTTTTGAAACCCATGATGTACCCATTCGAATAGAAGCGTTTGCCTCATTATTCCGTTTTCGCTTTTCGCAAAATCTTGATGTGTTCTTTTATGAAATGCTAGAGCGCGGTGTGTTTATCTGGGAAGGGCGTAACTGCTTTTTCAGCGCCACCCATACAGATGAAGACATTGCTGCGGTGATAAACGCAGTTGAAGCCAGTGTACTTAGCTTAAAACGTGCGGGTTATTTTGGTGAAGCGAGCCAAAGTGATGACGCCGCTGCATTTCCACTTAGCCATAGCCAGCAACAGCTATTAGCGCTGGCATTGACCTCAAGCGATGGAGCGAGCGCATATCAATTACAAGCGACGGTAAAGCTCTCCGGTAAGCTCGACTTAGCACGGCTGCAACAAGCTGTTACTGCGCTCTGCTGCGACTTCCCAATCTTGCGTTTTGGTGTTGATAGTGAGCGCTTAATGCAATATTGCCGAGTGGAAAAAGCCGAGCTACATGTTGAGCCATGGAGCGAAGACGACCAAGCAGCATTGCAGGCGCGGTTATCTGCACTGCGTTATCAACCGTTTGACTTTGCAAAAGACCCACTTTGTAGAGTGACATTGTTGAGTGATGGCAAAGCGCAGCACTATCTAAGTGTGGTGGCCCATCATGTGATCTGCGATGGGCTGTCACTACAAATGGCGTTAGCAGCAATTGCTGAGCGCTACAATCAAGATGTAAAACAAAATAAGACGGCAAGTCGATCAGTTTCCTTTAGCCACTACGTTGATAGCTTACAGGCATATTCACATTCACCGGAAGCTGCCAAAAACCAAGCTTTTTGGCATCAGTGCTTAGCCAGTTCAACTCCGCTTGAGCTGCCAAAATCAATGGCGGTGAGTGCGGCTTCATTCCAAGTTAATCAACTTACATTACCCATTTCATCGAGTGCAATCCAAAACACTGAGATCCTTGCCCAGTCTTTACGCTGTGGGCAATTTGCAACCATGCTTGCACTTTATTGCTTGTGGCTACACAAGTTAAGCGGCCAGACGGTAATAAGTGTCGGTGTGCCGGTATCAGATAGGCAGCGACTGGCATCACAGTTTGAGCCTGAGTTGCTCGACCAAGCGTTACTGGGCTATTGCACCAATATCTTACCGATTGTGGTTGATATAGCTGGCCTTAGCACTATCGGTGAGCTAGTACAGCGGGTGCAAAATATTTTACTTGATGCTTTTGATCACCAAACTCATCCATATGCAAGCCTTGCTGATGACCAGCTTATTCTACCTAGCACCTTGTTTAATCTAGATAAAGTTACCACTTTGCCGAGCTTTAACGGGCTGCAAGTTGAGGTGCAACCAAGTGTCGCTAAATTTGGCCAATTTGAACTGACGACAAATATGACCTGTATTGCGGGGCAGTGGTCACTGTTAGTGGAATATCACACTGCGCAATTTGATACTGAATTAATGACTCAGTATATGGCTAAGTTTGTCCATTTGTTGTCGCAAGTTCAGAGTAGTACACCGATAGGGGCTCAAAATGAGCTGATGCAAAGTAGCGATGATGTGTATCGATTGGTTGAGTTGCCACTGCAACAAGAAAAATCGATCAAAGTCGCGACGAGTTTCATTGAAACGTGGCAGCACAATGTGTCGCGTTGCAGCAAGCGTACAGCATTGGTAACGGATGATGTGAGTCTCAGTTATGAAGCGCTAGATGCGCGTGTTAATCAGCTCGCTCACTACTTGATGAAGCAACAGGTAACGCCTAATAGTATCGTGGCAGTAGCATTACCACGCAGGGCGGAGCTGTTGATAGCACTTATGGCGGTGATGAAAGTAGGGGCGGCATTTTTACCACTTGACCTTACCTTTCCTGACGAGCGCATCGCGCATATTTTGCATGATGCCAAAGTGAAAGTTGTGCTGTGTGATGCCACCGGTGCGGAGTCTGCGTTATTCAATCATGGTGGTTTAAAGCGAGTCTGTATGGATAGCGATGCAGAAGAGATTGTCAAAAGTGCGACTCGCAGCCCAAGCTTACTAATTCAAGCTCAGCAGCGAGCGTACGTGATTTATACCTCTGGCTCTACGGGATTACCCAAAGGCGTTGAAGTCAGCCATGGATCATTTGCTAATTTGCTTGCATCTATGTGTCGTGAGCCGAGGTTGGTGGCAGATGACCGCTTATTGGCTATCACCACGGTGGCATTTGATATTGCCTTGCTAGAATTGTTTGGGCCATTACTGGTTGGTGCGTCTGTGGTGCTGGCAAGTGATGAAAGTATTAGCGACCCAGCCGTGCTTGGCGCGCTTATCGAGCAGCAACAAGTAACTGTAATGCAGGCAACGCCAACGTTATGGCAATTACTGCTAAATGCGGCGCCAGCATGTACCTCTGGCATCAAAGTGTGGAGTGGTGGTGAGCCTTTACCTCAGGCATTAGCCGAGCAGCTACTCAGCAACAGTAAAGCGCTTTATAACTTATACGGGCCAACCGAAACCACGATTTGGTCGGCGGTGGCACATATCGATAATGCCGCAGAGGTAACCATTGGTAAAGCGATACAAAATACCAGCTTATTTGTGCTCCCAACCGAGGGTCATGGTGAAGGGCTACCTTTACCCGATGGCGTATGGGGCGAGTTATACATTAGTGGTATTGGCGTTGCTATGGGCTATTTACATCAAGCGGAGCTGACCCAGCAGCGCTTTATCAATCATCAATTTACAGCTTCCATTAGCCGCCGTTTATACAAAACGGGAGACAAAGCGAGGCGTTTAGCTGATGGTCGCTTTGAAGTAAAAGGGCGCTTAGATAACCAAATTAAGCTTCATGGTCACCGCATAGAGCTTGGTGACATTAGCCATCACTTGGGGCGGATACTCAATAGCAGTGAAGTCGATGTTTGTGTGCAAACACTAGCAACAGGCTCTTGTCTATGTGGGTATATTGTTGATGATGGTGAGTTATCTACCGAGTGGTCTTCGCCTCGGCTGCGCCAAGTGCTTGGTGAGTGGTTACCAAGTTACATGGTGCCTGAGCATTTTGTCTGGTTAAGTCAGTGGCCGATGACGCCAAATGGTAAGCGCGACCGCAAAGCACTGCCAAAGCCTGTGACAGAAGAAGCCTCAGAAATATGCACCTTGGCTCCCCGCACTGAAATAGAAAAACAGCTGCATCAGCACTATATCTCGCTACTCCCAGTTGAGCAGTTGGGCGTCACAGCACGTTTTGTGGATAGCGGTGGCAATTCAGTGATTGGCATGCAGTTGGTATCGAGGCTCAACCAAGCTTTCAATATTAAATTGACCATTGGCGACATCTTTGAACATGCCTGTATTGCAGAGCTTGCCGAGTGTATAGAAGCGCTGAAACAAGCCCATGATGCCATGGCATTGGAAGCGCAAACTCCAAATGTAGAAAAAGTCAGTGATATTGTGAGCGATCGTGATTTGAGCGCTGCACTACGTGATAAATCCATGACGGAGATGGACTTGTAATGATGGATAACTTTGCAATAAAACAGTGGTTAGATGAGCTTGACCGTCAACAGATTTATGTTTATTTACAGCAGGATAAATTAAAACTTAGAACACCGCTTGGGCAGGTGCCTGAGGCTATTTTGGAGAAGATAAAGGCGCACAAAACTGCGCTTATCACCTACCTTCAGGGGCAACAAAAGCAATCTACTGCGCTATCTGCTGCGCAGCAAAGAATGTGGTTTATTGATAAGTATGAAGGAGGCACCGAGGCATACAATATGGCTGGGCTCGTTAAATTATCGCAGCCATTTTTAGTCACGGACATTGAACAAGCCTTGAACCGCTTGGTAGCTAAGCACGATATTTTAAGAGCAAGATTTACCACGGTTGAAGGGAAAGTGGTTCAGCAAATTGAACCTGCAGAGGCGATGAAAATTACGGTGATGAGCGTTAATGAGGACGCGCTGCCCAATCAGCTGCCTGAGTCGATTAAACAGGCGGTGCGCTATCAGTTTGATCTTGCCAGCGAGTCGTTACTACAAGTGACGGCATTAGTGCGCAACTCTCACACCGCTTGTCGCTGGTTACTAATAAATATGCACCATATTATTAGTGATGGTTGGAGCGTGACTGTGTTTATTAACGCGCTGCTACGTGAGCTAACCGAGGAGCCTCTTGACTCTCCAGTATTACAGTATGGGGATTATGTGCACTGGGAGCAGCAATTAAGACAATCCCCAGACTATCAACAACAATTGGCTTATTGGACTGAGCAGTTAGAGGCATTTACACCGTTTGAATTACCCACCAGCTATCCCAGGAAAAAAGAGAAGCAGTACCAAGGTGGCACAGTTCGTTGTTCGTTTAACGCAGAACAAATACAACGATTAGATAAAGCTTGCCACAGCGATGGCGTAACACATTTTACTGCCTTGCTGGGCGTGTTTTACATCTTGCTTTATCGCTACAGTGAGCAAGCCGATATTACCTTAGGGGTGCCGGTTGCAAATCGTCAGCAAAGCGAGTTTGAAACTATGCTTGGCTGCTTTATTAATACCTTGCCATTGCGAATGCAGATAAACGGTGAACACTCCATGAGTGAGGCGATTAAGGCATTACAAGGTCAAGTATTGCAAGGGCTTAGTAATCAAAACGCTGCCGTGGAAGACATCATTGAAGCGCTAGAGCTACCCAAATCCGCAGCGCATTCCGCCTTGTTCCAAATATTGTTTAACTACAATGGTGTGGCCAGTAATAAGGTGTCGGTAAACAGCCAATTAGAAGCCGAGTTAATTGCTCTTGATAATGGCACTGCGAAATTTGACTTAACCCTATCTGTTGATGATACAGATGATGCCTTTGTGTGTGACTTTGTTTATGCAACAGGCCTTTATGACCATGCGCTTATCCAGCAATTTGCCGATGATTACTTGGCACTCGTCCAGTACTACTGTGCTAAAGAAGCGCTGCCGATTGATGACTTGGTGCTCAAATCAACGAGCGTATCGGCAAAGGCGGCGGATATCAATCACAACATCAGCCAGCCGGCGCTTGTGCCTCAAGCAATCAGAGATATAGCGCAAATTCAAGGTGAGGCGATTGCAGTGGTTGTGCCAAATACCAATGGCGAAGCATCACGCACCCTGACGTATCAGCAGCTACAAGATCAAAGCCTACAAATTGCCAACAACTTAGATGTTCCAGCGTCAATCATTGCGCTGATAACTACGGGTGATATGAGTGATATTGTCACTATGCTTGGCGTAATGCAAAGTGGCCGCGCGTACCTACCTATTGATGGCAACATGCCTGCGGTCAGAGCGCTACAAATGCTAGGGCAAGCTGAGTGTAATACGGTGGTGGTAAGTGTTGAAACGCCTCTTTGCCAAGCGCTACATGAAGCTGACATCCAGGTTATTAAATATAGTGATCTGAACCAAAACAAAGGAGCGCCGCAGCAAGCTTATTCACCAAGTTTTGATGATAGCGCGTATGTGCTGTTTACTTCTGGCTCCACTGGTGTGCCCAAAGGGGTTGAGATCAGCCATGGCGCGCTGAGCCACTATTGCAGCAGTATTGCGGCGAGATTGAGTTACAACCAAGATACGCGAGCGGGCGTGGTCACAGGACTTGCCACAGACTTATGCTTAACGGCTGTGTATCCGGTGCTTACTCATGGCGGCACTGTGGTGCTGACTCTTGCAAACCAAGCCCCAGAACCTGCCCAAATCGCAGCCAAGTTAGTGGCTGAGCAAGTTAACTTAATTAAATTAACCCCTTCTTTTGCCGCGGTGCTTTTGCCTCAGTTTTCGGAGCAAAAGCCCACTTTTTCGCAGTGGGTGTTAGGTGGAGAAGCACTGGGTGAGCAGCTTGTTGATAGCATTCGCAGGCTGACGCCCGCGGCGCGTATTTTCAACCATTATGGCCCGACGGAGGCTTGTGTTGGAGTGGTTTGTCAGGAAGTCACAGACAGCAGACTAACCGGCCACAGTTACCCAATCGGTACGCCGTTGGCACATGTTACCACCTGCGTACTCAACAAACAGGGAAAGCCAACACCCGCTGGCATGCCCGGTGAGCTCTATATTGGCGGGCCGAGCCTCGCCAAGGGGTATATAAATGCGCCTTTAGAGACCGCAGCTCAGTTTACAAGTAGCTTGCAACATAGTGTCCAATGCGCGCATTTTTATCGCAGTGGTGATAGCGTTAGGCTGAATGCGAGCGGCGAGCTTGAATTTCTCGGTCGAATTGACAAACAAGCGAAAATTCGCGGTTACCGCGTTGACCTCAATGAAATAGAAGCTGCACTGGTGGCGCTTGATGAGGTATCGCAGGCTGCAGTCGTGGTGCGCAAGCTCGGCAAACAAGATGCCTTGGTTGCTTTTGTGGTAAGTATTGATGGCAGCCAGTGCGCCGCAACTAATCTGCGTGAGGCTATCCGCCAAGGCTTGAAGCGTCGCTTGCCTGAGCCGATGATCCCAAGCTGGATAGAGCTTTGCCAGCACTTACCCACTCTGAGTAATGGCAAGATAGACCGCCAACAATTACAGTCTTTGGCATTAACTTCTCAAAGCCAAAGTAGTGAAGTGACAAGTAGGTTGCAGCGACAGCTAATTGCGCTCTATCAAACCTTAACGGGCGCACCGGAAGTGGGGCTGCACGATAGCTTTTTCAGCATCGGTGGTCACTCTTTATTGGCAATGCAATTACTCAATGAACTAAGAGCCCAGCTCTCGGTGGAGGTGAGCTTAAAGCAAGTATTTGCCAATCCTAGCGTATTTGAACTAAGCGAGATGTTGGCTAACGCTCAGTCACAGTCGTCTTTACCAAGTCTACAACCTGCGCCATCACAGCCCAATTATCCTTTGTCATTTGCACAGCGGCGCTTATGGTTTGTTGATCAACTGCAAGGACACAGCAACCAGTATAATCTACAGGGCATATTCCAATTAAAAGGCAAGCTGGATGGTGAGGCCTTAGAGCAAGCCTTTATGACTGTGATTAAGCAACATCCGGTCTTGGCGTTTAATTACCATCAAAATGCGCAAGGAGAGCCATATCAAAGCGTTAATCTTGATGCTCGATTTGCCTTGGTTAAGCACGACTGGACTGATAAATCCGCTGAGCAACAAGCGCATGCGTTAGAGCAGGTCATCGCAGAAGATTACGCAACCAGCTTCGATCTAAGCTGTGATTTAATGCTGCGCGCCAGTCTCTATCAACAAGAGGCGATGCAGGCTACCCTTGTGATCACCTTACATCATATCGCTGCCGATGGTTGGTCTATTGCCTGTTTGAGCGAAGCGTTAGAACAGGCATACAAAGCCGCGCTCAGTGGCGACACCCCAACATTGCAAGAGGTGCATTATGTTGATTATGTAATGTGGCAACAGCAGCTGGAGCAGAGTTCGCTATGGCAACAGGAGCTAGATTATTGGCGTATGCAATTACAAGATCTGCCCAAGGTGCATGAACTACCGCTTGATTACCGCAGAGAAGCAACAACCTCTGCGCGCGGCGCGTTAGTGATTGAGCCCATACCTGCGGCGCTGGTCAGTGCGCTTCGAGCGTATCAAACTCGCTCAGGGCAAACCTTATTCGTGTTACTGCAAACGCTATTTTCCTTGTGGTTAAGCCGCTTTTCTCAACAGCGCGACGTGGTTGTCGGGACGCCGGTATCAGGGCGTCACCTCAAAGCATTTGAAAATATGATTGGTAACTTTATCAATACCTTAGTGCTTAGGAGCAAGTGGAGTGAAGACACCTGCTTTACCCAAGCACTACAGCAAACTCAAGGCTTACTCAACGATGCGTTGCAACATCAACATATTCCCTTCGATGTGTTAGTGGATGAGCTAGATATTGAACGCTCAAGCACTCAACATCCGCTGCATCAAATCGTGTTTCGGGTAAATAATCAGGTAAATGAAAACCTTACGCTAGAACAATTGGAAGTGACGCCTTGCCAAAGTAAAGTACGCGGTGCCAAACTAGATTTGGAAGTTGCTGTGATAGATGAGGGGGATGTACTCACCGTTGAATGGCTTTATGACCGCAATTTATGGCAAGAAGCGAGTGTGGTTAGTTTCCATCAGCAGTTTTGTTATGTGTTATCCCAATGTCTTGCAGAGCCAAATGTCCCGTTGTCAGCATTGTCATTGTGGCCCGCTGAGCAGCAGTTAGCGCTATTAAAACAGCAGCAAAGTGTTGTGGTCGAAGTGACAGAGCAGCAGCCATGGGTGACTCAGTTTAGTCGCTCGGCTCTTCAGACCCCACTACAGACTGCGGTGCGCATGGGGGAGTTCACTTGTAGTTATCTCACCTTAGAAAAATGCGCGAACCAACTTGCTAATAGCTTATTAGAAATGGCATTTGCCGAGCAAAGTCGCATTGCTATTTTACTGCCGTCTTCGAGTTACATGGTGGCCGCGGTGCTGGCAATATTAAAAGCGCGTCATACTTATGTGCCCATTCATCATGACACGCCAACCGATACCTTAGCCTACATCATGAATGATGCAGACATCGTATTGACGCTGGCGCTAAGTGAAGATGCCGAGCGCTTGATTGAAGCCGGGAGTGACTTTTTGTTGCTTGATGATTTGTTTGAAGCCGAGGGGAATTTTGCGTTTTACGATACCAGTTTGTTGGTAGATGAAGACGCTGCTGCATTTAAAGAGGCCGAGCTTGCTTATGTTATTTATACCTCAGGTTCAACCGGGCAGCCAAAAGGGGTGCCCATTAGTCATGGCAACCTCAATAATTATCTACGTTTTGCGTCTCAGCGCTACCTGCCACAATCCGGCGATATAACCAAAGCTGTACTCAGTACACCGCTGGCGTTTGATGCGACGGTGACCGCCTTAGTGCCTATTTTAATGCGAGGCGGAGAGCTTGAGCTGCTCCCCACGGGCGCTGAATTGTTGCCTGCATTACATGAACAGATTTTTGCCGCGACGGAAGCTAAATTATTCAAGTTAACACCAGCTCACTTACGCGCGGTATTCGCATTAAGTGACGCACAAACTTATAGCAATATTGCTCACCGATTTGTGGTTGGCGGTGAAGGGTTGAGCGCAGCTTTGGTTGATAAGCTGATGGATAAGCTCCCTAATGCTCAGTGGATAAACGAATATGGTCCAACTGAGGCAACAGTCGGCTGTAGTATCTATGCTGTAAGCCGTGAGTCGCGCCACTTGTTAGCGGGTCATGAGGAAGTGCCGATTGGTCATGCTATTGATAATATGACCCTTGCAGTGGTCGACGAGTTTGGCCAGCTGGCTTTACCTAATATGCCTGGAGAGCTTTGGCTTGCGGGAGATGGGGTGTGTGAAGGCTATATTAATCTCGCGAGTGTGACGCAAACACGCTTTGTTGAGCAAGCGGTGCCTGCGTCTGGTATCTCAAGCATGCGTTGGTATCGCAGTGGCGACAAGGCAAAGTGGCAGGCGAATGCGCGCGCAGAGGCTGATTACCTTTGTTATTTGGGGCGGTTAGATGAGCAAGTCAAACTGCGCGGCTACCGTATTTCTCTTGTGGCAATCGCCCATCAAATCGACGCGTTGACGCAGGTAAAAAGCTGCGCTGTGAGTGTTGATGAAGCGCAAGAAAGCCTAGTGGCTCATGTGGTCTTACATGACGAGGCTAAGCTCACACTTGTGCAGTTGCGCCAAGCTTTATCGCAGTCGCTGCCCAGTTACATGTTACCTGCCGCGCTGGATGTCGTTGCTGATATTCCGCTGACTGCAAACGCAAAAGTAGACAAGCAAGCATTACAGTTAGCCTATCAGGCACAGGCGAAAAGCCAAGAGGTCGCCGAGGTAATTGATGGGTCTAAGCTCACAGACATACAGCGTTATTTACTTGAGTTATATCGTGAGCTGCTACCGAGCCAAGTACTGAGTATTAACGACAGTTTCTTTGACTTAGGCGGGCATTCGCTGCTGGCCATTAAAGTGATCAGCCGAGTGCGCAGTGAGCAGCGGCGAGATATCACCTTACCACAACTCTTTGATGCACCGAGTATTGCAGCGTTTGCTGAGGTGATAACCGCAAGTTCGATGATTGCGCACAGCAATACCATTGAGCCGGTATCAAGAGCCCAAGCGTTACCCCTGTCTTTTGCTCAGCAGCGTTTGTGGTTAATCGATCAGTTACATGAGCAAAGTGTGCAATACCATATGCCAGCGAGCTATTGGTGTGAAGGTGCCTTAGATATTGACGCTTTAACACAAGCGTTAAGCGCGATTGTTGCGCGTCATGAAGTACTCCGTACGGTCATCGTTCCTGCAAGTGGTGATCACGGTGCTGTGCAGCAAGTTCGTGATCAAGTAGCCTGTCCTGTGGAATTAGTCGATTTGTCTGGGCTGAATAACGAAGAGCAACAGCTGCGTTGGCAAACATTGCAGCAACAATCACTCAGCAAGCCTTTTGATTTATGCCAAGACACTATGCTGCGCGTGATCTGTGTACAGTTTAGTCACAACCAATTTGGACTTTTGTTTAACATGCACCACATTGCCAGCGATGGTTGGTCAATGGCGCTGCTGGCGAAAGAATTTGTGGCGTTTTATCGGCACTTTAGTGAAACGCCAGCGCATTCGTTGCCAGAGCAATACGCTAAACCGCTAGCGGTGCAGTATGCAGACTTTGCCTACTGGCAGCAAAAACAGCAAGATAGCTATCAGGCGGATCTTGCCTATTGGCAAACTCAGTTGCAGCAATGTCCTGTTGTTCATGAATTACCGCTGGACTTTGAGCGACCACAAGTTCAGTCCCTTGATGGTGAGTGTATTCGCCATACCCTTGCGACGTCGCAAGTTGAGGCGATAAAAGCGCATTGCCAAGCACAAGGGGTAACCTTGTATATGTGGTTGCAAAGTGCCTTTTCGCTGTTGATGCTTCGTCTTAGTCAAACGCAGGATATTGTTATTGGCTCGCCGATTGCCGGACGTGAGGTAAAAGAGTTAGAGGGATTACTGGGCTGCTTTGTGAATACCTTAGCTATTCGCACTCGCAAAGTGGGGTCGCCTTCATTTAACGATTGGCTAAGTGAGCAAAAGCAGGTGATTTTAGCGGCGTTTGCCCATCAGAGTTTACCCTTTGAACAACTTGTTGATGCCATTAATCCTCCGCGCAGCTTAGCGCATTCACCCGTGTTACAAATACTCTTTGCACTGCAAAATAACGAACAAAGTGACTTCGAGCTACCTCATCTTAAAATCGAGCAACAGCTTGATCTCAAGCCTGCAATGAAGTTTGACTTAGAAGTCAATGCACAAGAATTTGGCAGTGAGATTGCAGTGCAGTGGAATTATGCCAAAGCCTTGTTTAAGCACAGTAGCGTTCAGGCGATGAGTGATGCTTTTGTGACGTTAATTGACGCGGCGCTGAAAAGCCCTGAGCAAAGCGTAAATACCTTACCATTAGTCGATAGCAAAACACTCAGCGAGCTAGGGCTTACCGCGCAAGCACAGCCGCAATCTCCTTGGTTTATCAGCGATAAAATACAACATTTTGCTCAGCACCACGCGAACCATAATGCTGTACGAGATATGACTGGCAAGCGGTTAAGTTTTGGCGAATTGGAGCTACAAAGTAACAAGCTAGCGCGTTACTTGGTTGAGCAAGGCGTAACAGCAAAGTCGCAGGTCGCAATAAGCTTAGCGCCAAGCTGTGAGCAAGTTGTAGCACTGTTGGCAATCTTAAAAGTTGGGGCTGTGTATGTGCCGCTTGACCCCAATGCACCGATTCAGCGTCAGTACTATATATTGCGTGACAGTAAAGCGACTTGCCTTATCACCACCTCAGCGCTACTTCCAAACAGCACAGATCTCAGCTGCCGTGTGATGCTAATAGACACCGAGCAGGATTGGCAGAACATGCCTGTAGAGGCGCTTGCGCCATTAAGCGATATTGATGCGCCAGCTTATATGATTTATACCTCAGGCACCACAGGGCAACCCAAAGGCGTGATGATAAGCCATCGAAACTTGCACCTTTATCTTGAGCACGTGAGCCGTAGTTATGTCAAAAGCGATTTACATGAGAGTGTTGTCAGCACACCTTTAGCATTTGATGCGACAGTAACGAGCTTATGGGGCGCGCTGATTAATGGTCTTGGCGTTGTATTGTTAAGTGATGGCGGGCAGTTAATCACAGAGCTAAGTGAATGTTTAGCGCGCGAAGAAGCGCTGTTGTTTAAGTTGACACCAGCCCATTTGCAAGGCGTGCTGGCACGATTACAACCAAGCAATGCAGCGCACCACATTGTGGTGGGGGGAGAAGCCCTATCTAGCAGCGTGGTGGCTCAAGTTGGAGCACTGGTGCCACAGGCTCATTTTTACAACGAATATGGTCCAACAGAAGCAACGGTTGGATGCTGTGTTTATCGCTGTAGTGGCCAAGATGCGGTTGCGCTTGCACAGCAATCACAGCGCTTTGTGCCAATTGGTAACGCCATTCAAGGCACTGATTTGGTGGTATTGGATCAGCATCAACAGCCTGTGCCTATGGGCATGCCCGGTGAGCTATACATCGCAGGCGATAATGTGGCTCAGGCGTATTTTGGGTTGCCTGAACTCAGCGCCAGTAAATTTGTGTCATTGTCTTTGATGAATAACTCGCAGCGTTATTATCAGACGGGGGATCAAGTGCGCTGGCTGCTAGATGAACAGGGCTGCCCTTGCGTGCTGCAGTTTATTGGTCGTCGAGACAATCAAGTTAAGCTGCGTGGTTATCGCATTGAGCTTGATGAGATCGCAGCTCAGCTTGAGCAACTAGACGCAGTGCAACAAGCACATGTGTTACTTAACGAAAGTAAAGATAACTTACTGGCCTGTGTGGTGCTAACGACGTCATCGCACAGTGATGCCATCTGTGAGCTTGAACAAGCGCTACAGACTCAGGTTTTAACCTCGTTAGCAGAGGTCCTGCCAAGTTATATGTTGCCTTACAAACTGTATGTATTGGCTGCTATGCCGCTTACCAATAACGGCAAAGTAGACGCAGGAGCACTTGCACAGCTGGTGCAATCGCAACAGGCGCAAGTGCTTACAACACCTCTAGCTCCTATGACCGAGCTACAAACGCTACTGGCAGAAGTTTTTGTTCAAGTGCTCAATACTCAAGTTCGAGATATTAACAGTAACTTCTTTGAATTAGGGGGGCACTCTTTATCAGCAAGCCAAGCGGTTGCCTTAATTGAACAGGCGCTTGAGGTGCCCATTACCTTAAAAGTATTGTTCGAGCGGCCAAGTGTTCGTGCACTTGCAACTTGGTGTGAGATCCATCGTGCAGCCAGAGCAGCAGACGAAAACGGTCAGTCTGAGGAGATGTTTTTGTGATGAATGAACAGCAAAGACAGATAGAGGCATTGATCGCAGAAGCATTAGCAGCTGGCGTGACCTTGTATGAAAAAAACGGTGGCTTGGCATTTAAGCAAACCGCTGGGTTTCCTCCCCAGTTAAAACAGCAAGTAGTTGAATATAAATCAGAGATCATTGCCTACTTTCAGCAGCAAAGCCGTGATATGGCGAAATCTTCACCGCACATTATCGCGCAGCCAAATGCGGGGAAGGACTTACCGCTGAGCTTTGCACAAGAGGGGCTTTGGTTTATAGAGCAGTTGCAAGGCAGCAAGCAGTATTATATGCCCGCCGAGTTTTTGTTACGCGGCGAGCTTAATATTCCCGCAATGCGCAGCGCTGTGCAAGATGTGGTGCTACGCCACGACATACTGCGCGCTAGGTTTGTAAAAAATGAACAAGATGGCCAACCCCAGCTGCAAATAACGGATGATATTAGTGCGCCGTTCGAGTGGCTTGATGCCAGTGTAGCTGCTGAGGAAACAAGGCAAGCCTACATTGCTTCGCGCATCGCAGCACATCAAAACAAGCCTTTTGACTTGGCTCATGATTGTTTGCTTCGCGTGCTGGTGGTGAGTGATGGCGATGAACATCACCTTGCATTTAATATGCACCATATCGTCTCTGATGGGGCGTCAATGGCGTTACTTGCACAAGAAATCGAAGCTGGCTATTGCAAACACCTTGGCGCACCGTATACACCGCTTCCACCCATTCAGGTGCAATATAGCGATTTTAGCCAGTGGCAGCGAGCACAGCTAACACCAGAGCGTATCGAAGCACCACTGGCGCAACTAAAACAGCAATTTAGCGAATTAGCGCCGTTGCAGTCATTGCCTTGCGATTTTGTCCGTCCTGCGGTGCAGTCGTTAACGGGGAAAGTATATCGCCAAGCGCTTGATACGTCGTTATTTGCGGCGATCTCGACACAGGCGAAATCGCTCCAACTGACCCCCTTTATGTGGCTGCTCAATACCTTTATGTTGTTTATCGCAAGGCTTACGCAATCGCAGCAGGTAGTTGTAGGCACGCCAGAGCTTGGTCGCCATCACCCCGAATTAACACCGTTAATTGGCTTGTTCGTTAATACCTTAGTGATGCAAGCAAAGCTTGAAAGTGATATGCCATTTAGCCAATGGTTGCAGCAACAAAAAGACCTCAACTTAGCGGCGTTTGAATACCGCGATATTCCTTTTGATAAAGTGGTTGAAGCCGTTGGCGCTCCACGAGATTTAAGCCACCACCCGCTAGTACAAATATTATTTACACTGGAAACCCGTGATGAGCGCGCTTTTACGCTTCCTGGGTTATCAGTTCAAGAAGTGCAAAAAAAGCAGGCGGACAGCATCCCTGTAAAATGCGACATAGAACTCAATGCCATAGTTGATAAGCAGGCCCTTTATTTACATTGGAAGTTTGATAGCCATCTTTACACAGAAGAGACCATCAAACATTGGGCGGATTGCTTTCATACGCTACTTCAAGCGTGTGTTACAGCGCCTCATACCGCTGTTGATGAACTGCCTTTACTGAATCAAAAGCAGCAGCAAGCTTTAATAACGGGCGCGCAATGCCAAGGGGCAATTTGGCCTAAGCAAGACACCATCACCAGTTTATTTACGCGCTATGCCGAGCGCTTTGCCAAACGCACTGCCGTGCAAGATAGCACGACTGTGCTGAGTTATCGTGAGCTCAATACCCAAGTCGATGCGCTGGCGGTAATGCTGTTACAACAAGGCGTCACGCCACGAACCATGTTGGTGGTGAGTGTATCACGCAGCGTTGAGATGATAGTGACCCTGCTGGCGGTGCTTAGAGTGGGTGCCGCCTACGTGCCAGTAGATCCCGACTACCCGCAAGAACGCATTGAGTATATTTTGGAAGACGTGCAAAGCCCATGGCTGCTTTGTGATAACGCCACGCAGGCACAGTTTAGTCAGCTCTCATACCAGCTAATTAATGTGTCACAGACAGAACATCAGCTCAGCCGCGAAGCCCTCAAGCAGCTTGATGCTATTCAGATTGAGCCGCAAGACTTGGCGTATATGATCTATACCTCTGGCACCACAGGGCGACCAAAAGGCGTACAAATTGAGCACCGTCATGTGGTGCGGTTACTCCATGTTGAGCCCAACTTATTCGATTTTAATGAGCAAGATGTTTGGACCTTATTTCATTCCTTCTGCTTTGATTTCTCTGTGTGGGAAATGTATGGCGCGTTACTCTTTGGTGGTCGCCTTGTGGTTGTGGATAAAGTGACTGCGCAAGATACCCAAGCTTTTGCTCAGCTATTGGTTGATGCCCAGGTTACGGTCTTAAATCAAACACCAAGTGCGTTTTACGCGCTACAAGCCACGCTACTCAATGACAGTCACTTGGCGAGTGAATGTGCAGTGCGGTACGTAATTTTTGGTGGTGAAGCGCTACAGCCGAGTAAGCTACAGCCTTGGGCACAGCAGTTACCAAATTGCCAGTTAATCAATATGTATGGCATTACCGAAACCACGGTACATGTTACGTTTAAAGCGCTGGAACCTGCGGATCTGACGCTTGGCACCAGTAATATAGGTCATGCTATTCCGACCACCAGCTGCTATGTACTTGATGACAAGCTAAGGCTCTTGCCGCAAGGTGCCGTGGGCGAGTTGTACGTAGGTGGAGAGGGGGTTTGTCGGGGGTATTGGCAACGTGACGAGTTAAACGCGACACGCTTTATTCAAAACCCATTTAGTGCAGCACCCGATCAGCGGCTATATCGTTCGGGCGATCTCGTGCGCTTAATGGTTAGTGGTGAGCTGAGCTACGTTGGCCGAATTGACGACCAAGTAAAAGTTCGGGGTTATCGTATTGAATTAGGCGAAATTGAAAACCAGTTGCGCCACCATCCCGAAGTGGCTGAGGTCACTGTGCTGTTAAATCGGCAAGACCCAGAAAATGTCTGGATTTGCGCCTTTGTGGTGTTACACAAACAGGTCGAGTTCGATGACATCACGTTAGTTATGCAGCAGTTTTTAAAACAAAATTTACCCGACCATATGTTGCCTGCCAAAGTGCAAGCGGTGGCAGCTATGCCACTGACCAGCAATGGCAAAGTCGATAAAAAAGCACTACTGCAGCAACTTGATACAAGCTTTAACGAAAACACTTATGAAGCACCGATTGGCGAGCTTGAAACCCAACTTGCAAGCTATTTTGCTGAGATCTTGCAGTGCGAATCAGTTGGTCGCTATGACGACTTTTTTAGACTCGGCGGGCACTCACTACTTGCTGCAAAACTGGCAAATCATATTCGCAAAACGCTGCAAATTGAGTTACCGCTGCAAACGATTTTTACGCACCCTACGGTGCAAGGTTTAGCGACAGCACTTGAAAAGCAAGACACGCAGCTAAGTACAATTGCTGTGGTAGATAAAACCAATGGTGTGGTGCTGTCCTTTGCTCAGCAGCGTTTGTGGACATTAGATCAAATGCAGCAGGGCAGCCAGCAATATCAAATTCAAGCGTTATTGGCGTTTTCAGGAAAGCTTGATCTGAGCGCATTCGAGCAAAGTTGGCAAAAGGTGCTGTCACGGCATCAGGTATTGCACTCGGCTATTACCAACACCAACGGTCAGCCTAAACAGTATCTTGTGGCTTTGCCTGAGCAGTTTGTTACGCTTATTGACGTCTCCACGCAATCACCGCTGTGGCAAAACTTGCTTTGGCAGCGCGCAGTACGAGACGACCAAGCGCAGGGTTTTGACTTTAGTAAAGATCTAATGATCCGTGTAACACTAGTTCGCTTTTCATCAGGCTACCATCGCCTTATTGTCAACATGCACCACATTGCTAGTGATGCTGGCTCCATTGAAGTATTAATGCGAGAGCTTACGCAATTTTATGCCCATTACGCCCAAGGCTGTGAACTTGTCCGTGACTTGATTACGCCACCTGAGGTGCAATACGCGGATTATGCTCATTGGCATCGAGCACAGTGCCGAGGCGCGCAGCAAAGTGTAGACATGGCATTTTGGTCAGCGCATCTTGACGATGCGCCGCCACTACATCAATTACCGCTCGACACGCCGCGTGGGCAGGCCATGAACAATAGCGCGCAAGCATTTGATCAGCAACTAAGCGCAGAGACATGGCAACAGCTACAACAGCATTGCCAGCGCTTGGCAATAACCCCATTTATTTGGTTGCATAGCGCGTATGCGGTGATGCTCGCCAAGTTTAGCCAAGTGGATGATATTGTGATTGGTGCGCCATTTTCAGGGCGGCATCACCCACAAGTGGAGCAGTTGATTGGCTTTTTCGTCAATGCCTTACCTATTCGCGTGAAGCTCGATTGGCAGCAGAGTTTCAGCCAACTACTCGATATACAAAAAGAGCAGATTGAACAAGTACATCAACATCAATCTTTGCCCTTTGAGCAGCTCATTGACCATCTTGGTGTTAGCCGAGAACTGAGTCACCAGAGTGTTTTCCAGTTGAGTTTTGCGTTTAATCCAGAGCCACAGCACACACCAGAGTTTGTAGGCCTTAGCACGGAAGTTTTAACGTCAGAAAACGCGCGTGCCAAGTTTGATCTAGAGCTCAGTGCCACAGTAAGTGGGCAAGGGTTGCGATTGCACTGGCTATACAACAGCGGACTATTTGAAAAAGAAATGGTGGCTAGCATTGCAGAGTGTTTTAACCTTGTGATTGCGCAGTTACTCGCGCAACCTGATTGCGCACTTGCGGATATAAAACTTTGCAAGGAGCAGCCGCTAGCGGATTATGCGATTTCAGGCAAGTCAGCGCCGGAACACTTAGAGCAGTCAGTGCTTGAGCAAATTGAGCGAAATATGGCAGAGCCTGCACAAGCTGAGCGGCTCGCAGTAATTGACACAAACTCAAAGCAAACCTTGAGTTATGGTGAGCTTAATGAAAGAACCAAGGCATTGGCGGTGCTGTTATTAAGCGAAGGGCTGCAATCAGAGCAGCCTGTACTTGTTGCGATGACGGGTAGCGCAGATCTCATTGTGGCGATGTTGGCTGTGTTAAAAGCGGGTGGATGTTATGTACCTGTGGACCCTCATTACCCTCAAGCGCGAGTTAATTACATTGCCAAAGACTGCGGTGCAGCGCTGGTTTTAACCAAGTGTGAGTTTGCCGCTTGCTTTGAGGTAGCAGAGTCAGATGATAACCACATTGACGCTGACTACCGCTCCCCACATGTCATTTGTGTTGATGACGCCGACGTGCGAGCGCGTCTTGCTGCAATATCAATACCTCAGCAGTTTCCAGAAGTTAACGTGGAGCAGTTGGCTTATGTGATTTATACCTCTGGCACGACAGGTAACCCCAAAGGCGTAATGATAACCCACCAAGGGTTGGCGAATTTATGTGCTTGGCACCAACGAGCCTTTGCGGTGGATACTCATAGTGTTGCAAGTCAAACCGCCAACCCCGCCTTTGACGCGGCAACGTGGGAGGTTTGGCCTTATTTATGTGCCGGAGCGAGTCTCGTGTGTGTAGCAAAAGCGGTGCTACAGTCACCGGCCGAATTAGCAACTTGCTTCAATACACACCAAGTCACGCATAGTTTTATTGCAACGCCAATTGCCCAAGCGCTGCTCACCGAGCCTTTGTTTAACCCGCAAAGCTTGCGCTATTTATTGGTTGGTGGCGATAAGCTCGGTGCGCTACAAGCAAAAGAATACGAATTTACCCTAGTCAATAACTATGGACCTACCGAAGCCTCTGTAGTCGCGACCTCAGGCGTGGTTGAGTTTGACGAACAGGTGCCAGATATCGGCTTACCTGTCGACAATAGCCAGCTATTTATTTTAGATCCACAATTGCACGCTGTGCCTCAAGGGATGATTGGGGAGTTATATATAACCGGAGTGGGACTTGCTAGAGGGTATTTACATCAACCACAGCTTAGCGCTGAGCGTTTTATTGAGCTACAAGTCTCTCCATCGCAAACGGTACGAGCCTATAAAACGGGAGATTTAGTACGCCAGCTTAGCAACGGCCGTATCGCCTATATGGGTCGTAATGATGGACAAGTAAAGCTGCGAGGTTATCGTATTGAACTGGCCGAAATTGAACAGCAAATTGGGCTGCTATTGGGCGTACAAGAATGCGCGGTTCAGATAACCACAAGTGCGTCAGGGCAGCCACAGTTGCAGGCATTTGTGGTGGCAAATATTGAGCCTAAGGAGCTTCAAACCCAGCTAAAGGAAAGGCTACCAAGTTATATGGTGCCAGAGCACTTTGTTATGCTCGAAAAGCTCCCTTTGACGCCGCATGGCAAGGTTGACCATCGTGCCTTGGCAACACTTGGTAAAACGCAACAGACTATCACAGTAACCGAGCAGAGCGCGTTGGTTCCACAGGCTAACAGCGTCGTTGCTCAGTTATTGGCGATTTATCGGCAGGTATTAAATACGCCGTCCATGACAGCTGAAGACGACTATTTTGCGTTGGGCGGCGACTCTATTTTGAGTATTCAAATCGCAAGTAAAGCCAAAGTACTCAAGTTACCAGTGAGTGCGACTGATGTGTTTACCTACCCCAGTGTTTCGGCCCTTGCTGCAAGACTTGCCCAGCAAGATATTCTGGTGCCGACGGACAGAGAAAGACTGCCATTGGTTGGTCAACTCGATAAATTACCAATTCAGTATTGGTTTTTTGCTCAGCAATTTGCCAAACCCAGTCATTGGGATCAAAGTGTGTTGGTGAGTGTGGATAAATCCGTCACACCTGCGCAGCTTATGGAGGTTGTAAAATATTTGCTTACCCAGCACGACGCGCTACGCTTGGTGGTTGCGGATGAAAACACCCTATTTGTACGTGATAGCATTGATGTTCAAAAGGTATTTACGGCGCATACACTTGAGCGTGAGGTATGGCAAGCTGAGCTGAGCGAGTTCAGTGAACAAGTGCAGCAAGGTTTTGCGTTTACTAGCACGCCACTGTTTAAAGCGGTGTTATTTATTACGCCCGACAGCGAAGCCAATAATCGTTTGCTGTTTAGTGCACATCACTTGCTAGTGGATGGTGTCTCTTGGCGGGTATTACTTGAAGATGTGAGCCAGTTACTACAGCAGCAAATAAACAATGTGCCGTTTGAGCTTCCAGCCGCAAGCGCAAATTTGGCTGAACTTGCCGTTTTTTATCGTGAACTTGCATCTAATGAGCGCGACTTGCGCAAATGGCAGAAGGTGGCTGCGCTGGCTGAAAGCTCACACTTATTGAGCCTAAAAGATACAAGCGCGACTCCAACGATAGCCAAAGCTCGCCACACGTTATCAGCATCGCACACCCGTGCATTATTGGGATCTGCCAACACCAGTTATGGTACGACGGCGCAAGCACTGCTGCTCAGTGCACTTGCCTGGTGTGCGCAAAAGCGTGGTGCCGGCAGTGAAGCGATCATGCTAGAAGGGCATGGTCGCGAGTTGCTGACCGAGGCACTGGATAGCAGCCGAACCATTGGCTGGTTAACGGCGCTCTATCCAATGCTGTTATTTAGTAATGGCAGCCGCTTGCATGATGTCATTTGTAGTATCAAGGCAGAGCTTGAAAGGAGCGCTAAAGTTGCCAGTAGTTATGGTGCTGCGCGGTATTTACACCCAGAGCCAAACGTTCGCTCATCGCTTGAGATTGATACCCGAGACTTACTGTTTTTTAACTATTTAGGCCAGCTAGATACAGTTATTGAGCAGCAAGGCTTGCTGGGAGATGCTAATGAATCGACAGGCACTTTGGTTGCAGAGTCAAATCTCAGTTACTTTGGAGCGCAGCTAACAGCGGCGGTCGTGGATGGTCAATTGGCGTTAACGCTGGAGTTTGACAGCCAGCGCTTAGCATCTGAAGCAGCAGAGCAATTAAGTAAAGAGATACTCGAAAGTCTAATTCAGGTCATCGAGCATTGCCAATCCCAGCCTCAACGTCATTACACAGTCAGTGACTTTGCACTTCTCAGCGGCATTTCTGAACGGCAGTTACAGCGCATATTTGGGCAGGTTGAAGGGGAAGTTGAGGATATTTACCCCCTAACGGGTTTACAGCAAGGCATGTGGTTCCACAGTCAAACGGCACGTGAGGCGCACACTCAAAGCACGCAACCTTACGTCGAGCAAACCAGCTTATTACTACAAGGTTGTGTGGATATAGAGGCGTTGAGTTACGCTTGGCAGCAGTTGATTAAACAGCACAGCATATTACGCTCGGCCTTTATGGACGTTGCTGGCGAGCCGATGCAGCTGGTTTATAAACATGCCGAACTACCGCTGAATCTGGTGCAGAGTGTCGCTATTGCAGATGCGCAATCGCATGTGGTGAAATCACAGGCCGAAGTGGAGCTTGCCGAGCCGCTTAAGCTCTCGCAAGCGCCTTGTATGCGGTTAAGCTTAATCGCTTTTGATGATGGCAATGTTGGAGTGGTGTGGACGTATCATCATCTTATTATGGATGGCTGGTCATTACCGATATTATTTGCTGAATTAGTGGCATTTTATCAAGCTCGTTGCCAAGGTGAGTTACGCCCCATTGTAGTAGATAATTTCCGCGATCATATCGAATATTTGCATACACATGTTGAGTGTGATGAAGCGTTTTGGCGGGAGTATTTGGGTGGAGTTACCACGCCCACATTACTCAGCGAAAAGGTACTTCACACTGAAAATAAAGCGGCTGGTGTTAAAGAACTCAGTGTGACTTTACCGCAACCGCTGCAAGATGCCGTGACTCGCTTTACAAGCGAGCAAGGACTTACCGTCAATCAGTTTATCCAAGGGCTCTGGGCGTATTGGGTGGCAAGTTGCTGCAACGAACCGTATGCCTTATTTGGTCAAACTATAGCGGGCAGACCTACAGCGCTTAGTAGAATGGCGCAGCGCGTTGGCTTGTATATCAATACGCAAGCGGTTCATGTCGCGATAGATCATAATGCACGTGTGAAAGATTACCTGCAAGCGGTGAAGTCGCAGCTTACGGCATTGGCGCAGCACCCGCATACACCACTGACACAAGTTCATCAATGGTCGGGTATTGAGAACAAAAGTCTATTATTTGATTGCTTGTATGTTTTTGAAAATTATCCGCAAGATCCGTTGCAAAATAGTGAAGCGCTGCCATTCACGGCAATCACTTTGAGTGAAGTTGACGAAACACACTATCCATTGACTTTCGTGGTCGGCGTAGGGGCGGGGCTATCGCTTACGCTGAGCTATCAGCAGCAGTGTTTTGATGAGGTGTTTATCGAGCAAAGTCTCGCAGCGATGCAGCAGCTGATGTTAGCGGCGACACAACAGCCCGAACAAATACTTGGGAAATTGTCTTGGCAGCCTCAACACGCGCCGTACAGCAAGGCATTGCCACTGCCCACTTTTGCACTGACGCAAGCGGTGCCATATCAAACGCCAAGTTTACCTATTCAGCAATTATTTGCACAAATCGCTGCTGAATTTCCTGGGCATATTGCTATTCGTGAATATAGTACCGCTTCTGAGGAGGCTCGCTGTTATCACTATTCACAGCTGGATAAAGACGCCAATCAGCTCGCCCATTACCTTGCATCACGATTAGAGCTAAGTACAGCCCCCGTTATTATTGGCCTGTGTCTAGAGGCGGATTACCAGCTTATTGTGGCTATGCTTGCGGTGCTCAAATTGGGCGCGGCTTATCTACCAATTGCACCAACACTACCTGAGTCTCGACGCCGTTTGCTGTTGCAAAGTGCCAATGCAGCCATGCTGGTTACTAAAATAGAATATTGGCAGGGTAGTTCGGAGCAAGTAGTGCCTCAAGTCGATGTAGATAGTATTAAGGATGCTTTGGCTGCGCAGCCCAGTCGTTGCTTTACTGCGCCATGCCAGATTGACGACCTCTGTTACGTAATTTATACCTCGGGCACCACGGGTATGCCAAAAGGGGTGATGGTGGAGCATGCCAGTGTGGTTAATTATGTGCAGACTTTAGCTACGCAATATGCGATTACGCCAAGCGACAATTACCTGCAATTTGCTAGCATGAGCTTTGATGTGTTTGCCGAAGAAGTCTTTTGTACTTTACTTCGTGGTGCAACCTTGGTGATGGCACCGACGGACGACATGTTAGATCCCAATAAACTGGCGCAATTAAGCCAAGATGCTGAGTTAACACTGATGAGTTTGCCAACGGCGTATTGGCATCAACTTGCAGCAACTTCAGTCACCCTGCCAGATTCGCTGCGGATCATCACCATAGGTGGCGAGCAAATGCAGATTGCCGCGCTCACCGGTTGGCAGCAGCGCTACGGCGACCGTATTCGAATAATTAATGCCTATGGCCCAACCGAAGCAACCATTTCGGCAACGCTTAATGATGTCACGCACTTCAGCGGTGCACGCGTGCCAATCGGTCAGCCTATCGCGGGTTTGTCTTTATATTTACTCGATGAACAGCTTCGAGCGGTGGCCACCGGTGTGGAAGGGGACTTATACATTGCGGGTATTGGCCTTGCCAGAGGCTATCTCAACGACGAGGAAAAGACGCAGCAAGCCTTTATTATTGAGCCAAATAGCGGTCCGCGACTTTATAAAACTGGCGATCGCGCTTGCTGTTTAGCCTCAAATGAATTGTTGTATTTAGGCCGTGGTGATGACCAAGTCAAAGTGCGCGGCTACCGTATTGAGCTGGGAGAAATTGAGCGACAACTTCAGCTGCTAAACAGGGTTGCTAATTGCGCTGTGGTGGTGCGCGAAGATGGCAGTAACAACGCGCAATTGGTGGCATTTGTACAGCCTGCACAGCAGACTGAAGTTAGCGCGGCTTCACTACGGGGGCAACTTGGAGCGGCTTTACCTGCTTACATGATCCCTGAGTTGTTCCAATCAGTTAGCCATCTGCCGCTGACAACCAACGGCAAAGTCGATCGCAAACAGCTCACTGCGCTGGCCGGTTCATACACTCTATCGCAATCCCAGCACCAAGAGGCTAAGCAGGAAAGGCTCACCCCACTACAAACGCAATTAGCGCAGCAGTTTGCTCATCGCTTGCAGGTGGATGGAGTGTGCCTTGACGATAACTTCTTTAATTTAGGTGGTCATTCGCTATTAGCGCTGCGTGTAGTGGGTGATATTAATCAGCACCTACAACTCAATTTGCCGCTGTCGGCACTGTTTGAACATCCAACCGTGCGTGGCCTCAGTCAGCATATACAAGTATTAAGAGAGGGTCTTGGCGAATGCGATGGCAAACCTCAATCGCTTGAAACCTTAGTGTGTTTGCAAGAGGGCGAGCTCGGTTTTACACCTGTGGTGCTGATTGCGGGAGCGGGAGGTTGGCTAATGGCATTTCATGCGTTAGTGAATGGGCTTGATAGCCGTATCCCCGTTTATGGCTTGCAACCAGAGGCGCTTGCCGAGGAGCCTGAGACGCTAACCTCCATTGAACGCACCGCAGAGTATTATTTCAGTGTATTAGCTGGTGCAGAACTCGGTGAACAAGTGCATTTGGTCGGACATTCTTTTGGCAGCTTTATTGCCTATCAACTTGCCTCTTTACTTGAGCTGCGAGGTTACATTGGTTGCTCGGTAACTGTGATTGATACGCCTGTCCCAAGCAATCCTGCGCTTAACTTGGATGAAACGCAAGTTGCACAAATGATGCTGGATAATCTGGTGGCATTTTTCCGCCTTAGTGTCTCTGATGCTGAAATCAGTGCTTATCAACAAGGTGATGCAACAGCACGCATTGCTTCTCTCAATCGCTGGATAAAGCAAGCTGGATTTAATTTTAGTGATACGCATCTACGTCACTTTCAACAAGTTTTTAGTGCCCAACTGCGAGCAAATATTGAGATGCGGTCTATGCTTAGCGACATCCCAATCTGTGTTGTGAAAACGCAGCAAACGCAAGAATTTGAAGGCCGTCCTGTGAATAAAGACATGGGGTGGCAACCATTTAGTCACTCTCTCTCTTGTTATGAAGTCAAAGGAGATCATTTGTCCTGCTTGCAAGCCGAGCAAGTGGGGCAGTTGGTTAACATAATTGAGCGCAACTATGTGTTGCACTAGCAAAAGTACTTACTTTTAAGGATGGGAAAACAATGGATCACGCACTTTCTTTGGAATTGGATCCGACAACGATTGCAGCAGACCCTCGGATACATGACTTATCTGAGGTTAAACAAAGCGGCATGGCATGGGTGAAAAGTCACGTTCAAGAGGTAAATAGTTGGGTTGAGCGAGATGGTTTTGCACTACTGCGTGGCTTAAATATTGTGAGCACAAATCAGTTTAGCACCATACTTGAGACCTTATTTGGTGAGCGTTTAAGCCAGTATATTTATCGTTCATCTCCTCGTACCGCGTTGAACAACAATATTTATACCACGACTGAGTACCATGCAGATCAAGTGATCCTTCAACATAACGAGAATGCCTATTCCAATGTGTGGCCGATGCGAATGGGGTTCTTTTGTGTGATCCCTGCAACCACGGGAGGATGCACCCCCCTTGCTGATAGTCGTAAAGTCTACCGCCATATTCCAGCTGAGCTAAGAGATAAGTTTGAGCGCCTAGGCGTGCAATATGTGCGTAACTACGGTGATATTGACCTACCTTGGCAAGAAGTTTTCCAGACCGAGAGTAAGACAGAGGTTGAGCACTATTGCCAACAAAATGAAATCGAGTTTACTTGGCTTGATGATAAAAGGCTACAAACTAAGCAATGGCGTCCAGCCGTTATGCGCCATCCAAAAAGTGGTGAAAAGGTATGGTTCAATCAAGCTCACTTGTTTCATTGCTCAAGCCTAGACAATCAACTCAGTGCGCAAATGCGTGACAGTATCGGCAGCGAATTTTTGCCACGCAATGCTTTTTTTGGTGATGGCAGTGAGATTAGCGACCAAGACATTGCCATAATTAACCAAGTTTATCGCGACCTGACTTTTGCCTATCCATGGCAAAAAAACGATATTTTGCTATTGGACAATATGCTGTTTACCCATGGCAGAGAGGCCTATACAGGTACTCGAAAAGTGCTAGTTGGCATGGCGAAAATAGCCTCGGCTTAACTGGTTAATATTAATCTTTTCCAGTGGAAGCTGGGCAATAACACTTGTTAGTGGTTACGTGGTTGGCAATGTAAGGAATTTGAACAATGAAATGGCTAATACAACTGCGACTAAGACTGATGATGCTATTTTGCATTACCCTAGCGCTTGCATCTTGTTTGCAGAAAAAAAAGTATCGCGGATAATCACACCATCATGCCTAATCAATTAGAAATGATAGCAGCGGTGGTGAAAGAGTACTGCGATGCGAACCTTTTCTTTGGCACTATTTATATTACGTCAGTTGATAAAGTAATTTACCAGCATCACTGCGGGCCACAAAATATGCAGTATGATGTCGCGAACAGTGTGAAGTCGAAGTATCGCATTGGCTCCAATACCAAAGCGTTTTCGGCCGCTATTCTAATGAAGATGCTAGATGGTAAGGACTTACGGCAGGAAACCATTGGCGACCACTTGCCTTGGTATCCAGATAATCAATGCGCAGATGTGTCATTGCATCACCTACTTACCATGTCATCTGGGATCAATAACTACAGTGACAACGAAGCGGTGTACGACAACTATGGTTGGCGACCCTATTTATATGACTCAAATCTAGACCTTAACGGACCAGAAGATTTTAGTAATCGCTTTTGTACTTGTGGTGCTGAAGCTGGGCAAAGTGGCACCCCCTCGTTCACGCCCGGCAGTAAGTATGAATACAGCAACTGTAACTACTATCTTATTGGTAACATTATCGAGCAGTTAGCTGCAGGTAAACAGGGCAACATTGGTCGTGAGTATTGGTTTGCTAATATCGTTCAAGAGCAAATTCTAAACCCGCTTAACATGACTGACAGTGGCTCATATAGCGCGATAGGTGTGTATTCGAATATGACCACAGGTTATATCTACAACCAAAACCAGTATTTACCTCTAGCGAATGGCCGCCCTCCAGCTACAGGCGGGCCCGCCCCCTATGAAGATATTTTGGTTAACCCTTACAGTAATCCGCTAGTGCTTTACTCTGCCGGAGATTTATATTCGACCGTAGAGGATATGCACAAGTGGGATCAAGGGTTATATGGTACGCAGATCTTAAGTGATGCCCAAAAACTGGCAGCTTTTGCACCCTATTCCAATACCGGCAGTAGCACAGAGTGTGAATATTATGGTTATGGTTGGTTTGTAACCTACGTCGACCCTAACCAGTATGGCAAAGTAGCAAATTGCCCCGAAAACCCAGCAGACGCTAACCTTAGAATGTATGAAAAGTTTTTACAGTATTCAGGAAGTTACCCCTATTCATGGGTGACTAGTTTTACTCGTTTACTGGAACGAGATCAAAGCATCATGGTGTTTAGCAACTATGTAAAAGAAGGGATTGAGTCAGATTGTATCGCCGATGAGATCCGCAACATTATCTTCTATAGTGATAAACACCGCACTGAGGAGTGTCAGCAAGATTTAAATCAGGCATAACGCGGTGAGAGAAAACATCGAGCTCTGATGCTCGGTTAAACAAATTAATAGAACACCTGTGGTAGGTGGCAACGTTTCGCTCAGCTGTATTTGTGACACTGTGCAAATCCTTGGTTGTTCTTAGGTTTACTTCTTCATGATTAATGAAGGTAGTAAAGCCCATCTTTGAGTGAGCATAGCTTGTGAAATTATGGGTGCTAGGGCAAGTGCCGTGTTGGCACTTGATGGGTTCGACAACTGTTTAAGTAAATCATAGAGGATGAATTATGGCAGTGACAAAAACAGCGAAGGACGACAAGGTAAGCGAAGCGCCAGAACAACAGGAACCACAACTTGTTGCTGATGAAGATAGAACAGCCGTTGCTCAGCTGATTGTCGACAAATACACCAAATGGTCGTTTGGTTCTGGGTTTATTCCCTTGCCTGCGGTTGATTTAGTGGCGTTGACGGGGATCCAAATGAAGATGATAGGCGAAGTCGCGAAAGTCTATGGTCAATCATACGGAGACAATAAGTTGCGTGGCACAGTAAGCGCATTGATCGGCGGCTCTTTTCCACAAACCTTAGGGGGCGCGGGACTAAGCAGCTTTTTGAAGGCGGTTCCTGTGCTTGGTACGTTAAGCGCAATCGCATTTATGCCAATAGTGTCTGCGGCATCAACACATGCAGTGGGCTCTACGTTTGTTCGACACTTTGAAAATGGCGGTACGCTGATAAACCTGAATTTAGCGAGTATGAAAGGGGATATCGCAGATATTGCTGCTAAGTATCGTGCAAATAAGGGAAATGCGGACGCAACCGCTGCAGCGGATAAAGCTACAGTATAACGATACTGGCTGAAATAAACCGGCAGGCAACTGCTGGTTTATACCAATTTGACTTAATACTTGCTCAATTTGAAGGAGTAAATCTGACGCTAACAGCGTTAAAAATTTCTCATTTAGAACAACTAAA
>NZ_RCSQ01000017.1:0-22017 GCF_004103255.1 Pseudoalteromonas sp. PS5 | reverse complement strand
AATTAAGCGAATTGGTATAATTCGTCACAATCAATTGAAACCGTTAAAGATAAATTATATGCCCAACAGATATTAGCTGAACAGAATCTATCTACGCCAAAAACCATGTTGGTTAAGTTTCCAGTTAATATAGAGCTAGTTGAGAAGCAAATCGGTTTCCCGGTGGTGATCAAAACATTATCTGGCTCTCAGGGCTGTGGGGTGTTTTTGTCCAAATCAAGAGGTGAATTTGACGATTTGATGCAGCAGATTGAGGCGACTAACCCTAAGGCGAATATCATTTTACAACGCTTCATCAAATCGAGCCATGGTAGAGACTTACGAGTATTAACTATTGGTGGCCGCGCTGTGGCATGTATGGAGAGAAATTCAGGTGGTAAAAATTTCAAAGCCAATGTGAGCCTCGGCGCCACTGGAAGCCCTCATCCTATTACTCCAGAAATAGAGTGGCTAGCGACGCAGACGGCTAATATCCTAAACTTAGACGTAGCGGGTATTGACTTATTGTTTGATGAAGAGCACTTCAAAATATGCAAGGCAAACTCAAGTCCAGGTTTTGAAGGGCTTGAGCAGGCTGTTGACATAGATGTTGCAAGAGAGATTTTGCACTTTATTCGTATTCGACTTGGCATCTTCAACCGCTCAGGCCAAGTATCGAAAAATAACAATGGCGTGAAAAAAGCCTCTGCAACTCACGCAAAAAGTGAACAATTAACTGTTTAGATGTGTTTCGAGAAACACGATGAAACCAATCACCGTGTTTCTTCTGTGCTCACAGCTTTAACTGCTGTTAATGCCGTTTTTAGCGCGTCAATTTGGATTGGTTTGGATAAAAAACTGTCCATGCCCGCATCTAGACATGCTCGCTTATCCGACTCTGATGTATTGGCTGTCAAAGCGATAATGTGCGGTATTGATTGTGTGTTACTATTGAGTTTACGTATGGCTCTAGTTGCGTCAAAGCCATCCATATTGGGCATAATGCAATCCATAAAAACAATATCAAAGTGATTTTTACGGCACGCCTCTACAGCTTTCACACCATCATATGCCATGTCAATTTGAGCCGCACCAAATTGTTGTAATAACTTTTCCATCACTAATACATTAATCTGATTGTCATCAACCAGTAAGATCTTACATCCGGCTAAGGAAATATTAGGTGTCGATACAGGACAAGGCTCGGTATCATCGTTCTCGCGCTGCTTTGCAAAATCGACGGGAAAAGTAACGGTGAACGTACTGCCTTTGTCGACTTCACTTGAGACTTGTATATCGCCGTCAAATAGATTGCAAAGCTCAAACACAATGGATAAACCAAGCCCTGTACCACCAAAGCGGCGACTAATACTGGGATCACCTTGGCTAAAAGGCTGGAAAAGCAAACTTTGGTTCTCATCGGAAATCCCAATACCAGTATCGCAGACACGTAATTGAAGCACCGGTTGTTCGTTTTCTGTTAAGACGTCGGCATAGATATCAACACATCCGACTTGGGTGAATTTTATTGCGTTACTGACCAAATTCGCGAGAATTTGTTTTATTCTGGTAGGATCAGAGTACAGCCAAAGGTTAGCTAGCTTGTTCATGTGTACATTGATGGCCAGCCCTTTTTCTTGGCTAGCTGGATGATATAAGCCAACAACTTGGGTAACCAGTTGCGTTAAGTCAAACGGCGTATTGTCCAGCGTTAAGTTATTGCTATTAAGCTTACTAAAGTCCAATACATCATTGATCAGGGTGATCAACATATCCGCGCTATTTCGGGCAATTGTTAAGTTACTTTGTATCGCATCAATATCATTTTCCTTGTGGCATGCTTGAAGCATGCCTACAAGTCCATTCAACGGAGTACGCAATTCATGGCTTATCTTAGCAATAAAGTCACTACGAGTTTTAAGTAGCTGCTCAGCTTCTTTTCTTTGTTGATCCAAGGCTAAACGTAGTTTAACTTGCTCATCAATGTCTTGAATTGCACCAAAAACTCTAACGCATTCACCATTTTCATATTCCCCCTGCCCATGAGAGCAACCCACTTTTCATTACCGTGTGCGTCTATGATAATTGACTCAATATCCCACTTTGTTCGAGAGGAAATTGCGTCATTAATCGCTTGCTTTATATCGTTTTGATGGGAGCCCGGTTTATAAAAAGCAATGGCATTATCCAGCGTCGGTACAAACTCTTCTGATACCCCGTGAATGGCTCGGGTTTGTTGGCTCCAGTATACTTTATTCTTTTTAAAATCTACTTCCCAAGAGCCAATATCTGCTAATCGACTCATTGCTGCAAGTGCTTCAGAGCGATGCTGTAGTTGTCTTAATGTTTTTTGACGTGAAATCTCAACGCCAATCCACTGTCCTAACAAGCTGACGTAATCTAAATGCTCCTGAGTGAAACTATCGGGTTTAGCATCAGGGGAAGAAAAGTTCACTGTACCATATCGATTTCCATCAACAATGATGGGAGCGCCAATGTAACTTTCTAGGCCAAAGTGTATATAGCAGGGGTGTGTTGCGATCTGGCTGTTTCCTGCATGAGAGAAAGCCAGCGCACTATCTGCTTTAAAAGTGTGCCAACAATAGGTATCTGAAAAATCAAATGTGGTACCAACAGACAGACTATTATCCGGCGTAATAACATGTTTTACTGTGTAAATATTGGCGTTTATTTCACTTACGATAGCAATGTCGAGCTGGAATACATCAAGCCCAAGACTGAGAAGTGCGGTAACTTTTTCATCGAATGTGGTTTCTTGGCTTGTTGTGATCAGATGTAGCCTTTTTAAAATACTCACAAATTTCACATCGTTGGTGTAATTAAGGTAATCTTTTAACTTTAACTGCTCTTTGCTAACTTGCCAACAATAAATCTTGCTACTTTGTCGAGATAACTTCCGTTTTTCAATAGATTATGAATAAAATAAGCGATGCGGGATTATCACTACTATTTAGGTGAATAGATGAAATTTATCAGTATAGCTTTTTTATTTATGGCGTCGTTTGCGAGTGCTCAAACACTTCGGGTGGCAACTTTCAATGTCAGCATGGAAGCGACGAACTATCAACAGCAAGGTGAACCCCTTGATCCAGAGAAACTAAGCAAGTTACTTCAAGATGGTCAACATCAGCAAATAAAGAACATCGCAGAGATCATTCAACGTGTTCGTCCAGATGTCATTCTGCTTAATGAGTTTGACTACATTGCTGAACCAGAGAAGGGCGTGCTGGCATTTATGAACAACTACTTGGACAAAAGTCAGCATGGTCAGCAGCCGATATCATATCCATACTTTTATATCGCACCGGTTAACACAGGCTTACCAACACGATTTGATTTAGACAACGATGGTAAAAAGTCGCGTTATGCTGGAGATGCGCAGGGCTTTGGCCTTTATGAAGGGCAATACGGTATGGTTGTGTTGTCTAAGTATCCTATAAAAAATAGCCAAGTGCGGACACTGCAAAATTTCCTTTGGAAGGATATGCCCAGTCATAAAAAAACCATAGATCCAAAAAGCAACTCACCTTTTTATCATGCTGACGAGTGGCAAGTCTTACGACTAAGCTCGAAGTCACATTGGGATCTGCCAATTGATGTAAATGGAAAGGTATTTCATTTCCTTGCTATGCACCCAACCCCTCCAGTATTTGATGGTGAAGAAGACCGTAATGGCAACAGAAATCACGATGAAATTAGACTGATGGCGGACTATATAGACCCAAAACGGAGTGAATATATTTATGATGATAGTGGTGTAAAAGGTGGCCTAAAAGCGAACACTCGATTTGTGATTGCGGGTGATTTAAATGCTGCAGATCAAGGCGATAAACATCGTCCTGGTGTAATCGAACAGCTATTAGAAAGTCACTATGTGTTCTCTGCTTTTGAGCCGGTGAGTAAAGGGGGCAAGCAGCATAGTGAAGCGCAATATAGTCGCAGTTACACTGCTCATTGGGGAGCTCGGGTCGACTATGTTTTACCTTCAAAGTATGGCGTTCGTGTTTTAGACAGCGGCGTGTTTTGGCCTAGTAGCACGGATCCACTATATCGATTAGTTGAAAGCCGCCATGCTAGCTCAGATCATCGCTTGGTGTGGCTTGACCTTGAATTAAAGTAACAATCACTTTTACAACCAGGTGTTTATCAAACTAAATAGAAAGCAAACACCTTCTTGCTGAGCAGTTTGTTGGGCGAGTATTGGTATCGTTATGATGTTGATACTCGCTTTATGGCTTTCTTGTATCTTTGTTATGTGAAGATTGACTGTCCTTTTCAGGCGACGTTGGCTCAAATGGTTTTAGCTGATCATCGATCTTTTTTTTTCATTTCAAACTTTGCCGAATATTTGAGTAAAGCGATATTGCTCCAAATGACGCCCAGCACACCGACGATAATTAACACAACTTGCCAAGTCTCGAGCTGTTCACCCATGGTAAATCCTTAAAAATAGTAAATTTTCAAATTTGTTTTGAAATAGGTGGGCATTTTACCTCGACTGTTGATATTATTCACCACCTAGTCATTTCGCGATAATTATGCTGCATATATTTACATTCTGAGGATAATAGCGCATTCATGGAACAAGTGTTAATTTGGCCTGCCCAATACCCTATGTTACTGAAAGGGTTAATCGAACAAAACGGTGCTTACATTCTAGATGCCATAGAGGCATGGCCGAATTGTCAACAAATAAAAGACGAGCAAGGGGTAACCACTACGATACTTCCTCCGCTGTTTTATCTTGCCTGGCTCAGGCCGTTGGAACCTTTTGAAGCTTGCTACTTTCAACATATTGACGATTATGACGACAAGCAACGCCAATATGTTAATAGTGTAACGCGACATATCGAAGAAAACGGTGTTGAACAAGATGAATTAATCAAGACACTTATCCAGCGCTTAGGACAGTATTCAAATATCCAAATGCAGCTCCAAAACCAGAGCTTGTCTTTTATTGAATTGCTGTGCGAAAAGCAATTTGAAAAAACACTGATATGGTTGATAGAAGTGGGTATTCAGTTTGCACCAGAAGAAGTTGTATCTCTTTGGTGTAACAGTGAAGAAGCAATTCATGCTACTTTGCTTGATAATTTAGAAACCTGTGTACGTGACCGTGATGAGACAGCGAAGCTTGCGACAGATGGTTTATTAGATGGTCGTCAAACATTCGAGTTACTATGCGCTATGTGCGACCAAGATGAAGTGGCAAAGCAATTGGAGCAAGCACTGTTATTTCAGCTCACACAGCAGCAAGTTAAACAATCCGCTATTCTCACGCTGGTTAATCAAGGAGCAAAAGGGGTAGCAAAAGATAGCAAAGGGCGCTCAGCAATTATGCTGGCTATTGAAAATGGTTTTGTAAGTGCTGTTGAGCCGATGCTGACATACCATAATGTCAACGAACTTGATGAGTGTGGACGAAACTTTATGCACTATGCCGCAGCATCTAACTCAACGGCTATGATAGACATGATTTTTGATCATGGAGACGATCCTACATTAGCCGATATTTACGGTGATACCCCATATCGAGTTGCAATGAAACAACAGGCGCTAACGTCAAAGCAAACGTTTGAGCAACGTGGGATCATCGAACTATCTAATGATGCAAAGTATCAAAAAATCAAAACGGTTCACATGCTCTATGCCTTTGCTGCAATTTTGTTACCGTTGCAATTATTTCTCTTTTTTACCGATGAGGTCGATGAAAAAACCATTGCGACTTTGGTAACTACGGCAGCATCGATTGGGATATTTGCAATAGCAAGACGAAAGCGCAGCAATCCTTTATATCCAAATAACTCGACGCCTTGGTCGTTACTTGGCGTAAACGCACTGGCTTGGGTGAGTATTGGAATACAAGTTTTATTCTCTGTTTTGGTATTAATCGCAGTGCTCTCTTTGCGATAATGGCATAGTCACAATTTTACCTTCTTATACCGACTTAATACTTGTCAGCATTGAGCAAGTATTAAGTCAGTCAGGGGGCTGGGCTTAAGTGATGAGTTCAGCCTCAAAAAATATATCACTGATCTTGGCTATGTTCGTGCGCTGCTTTCTCATCCGCTAGATCTTCTTTTAACTTCCTGATTTTTAAGCCTAACTCTTGACCTCTGTGCCTTGCATAGTAAGTACAACCGATAAACATCGATGTTGCTAGCGCTATTTCTAGTAATACTAAAAGCAACTCATCGGGAGAGATCCACAAGAGTGTGAATCCGTGGATGAAGTAAAACATAACGATAAAATTAGCCCATGCGTATGTGTATGGTTTGTCTTGGAGTATCCCCTTGAGCGGAAGTAACAGCGGTAAAACGTAAACCGCGAAGACAAAACCTAAGCTATAACCTTCTCGTGGTGCGAGTACAAAAAGCCACAATGGCATCAAAATTAATAGCCCAAAGTAACCTATTAGCGCCAAGAGCTGAAAGCGTTTTGTGATAGGCTTTTTTGCAATAGTGTTCATTTCAACTTTTCCGCTACACGCAGTAACCGACAGGCAGCTGCGCGACAAATTTTAATTTCTGTTTGAGTAAGCACGGTACTATTCTGGCTCCCAGAAATATGTGTTGCACCATAGGGAGTACCGCCACTTTCTGTTGCTAATAACTCGGGTACATCATAGGGTACTCCAAGTAACACCATGCCATGATGCAGTAAAGGAAGTGATAGGTTGAGTAAAGTAGCTTCGTTGCCGCCGTGCATGCTGCTTGATGACGAAAAGACGCATGCGGGTTTATCGATTAACGCGCCTTTCAGCCACAAATCACTGGTCGTTTCCCAAAATGCTTTTGCTTGAGATGCCATCATTCCAAATCGAGTGGGGGTACCAAAGGCTAACGCATCACAGCTGACTAAATCTTGCTTGGAAACTACGACATCATGCTCTTGACGTTTTTCAAATACCCGCACCACAGCGTTGCCACCTTGGGCGACAATAGTGTCTGCAAACTCATGAGCCATGTTTGCCACAGAACCATGGCTGGAGTGATATAAAACGAGAACGGTAGCCATTAGAGAATTTCAAGTACCGACTCGGGTGGTCTACCAATCGCCGCTTTATTGTCATTAACAACAATTGGGCGCTCAATGAGTTTTGGGTTTTCAAGCATCGCTTTACGAAGTTGTGCTTCATCTGTTTCTTTAGACAACCCTAGCTCTTTGTATAACGTCTCTTTGCTACGCACCAATTGATGAGCAGAGCTAAAACCAAGCTTTGTAAGTAGCGCCGAGAGTGTTTCTTCATTCAGAGGCGTTTTTAAGTATTCTATTACTGTGGGGCTAATGCCATTGGACTCTAGTAGCGCCAGAGTTTCACGTGATTTTGAACAACGTGGATTATGATATATTTCGATAGACATTATTTAAGCTCTATTTTAGTAATGTTGGACTCTGCCTGATCATAACGTAATGTCTAGTTGACGAAAAGCTAAGTAAAAGGAAATCGGCTTTAATTCTACAGTTTTAAAGCGAGATGGTATGAAAGGCTGACAAGATTACAACTTGGCAATTTCTTTTTGCATATTTCTATATTGGCTCAGTAATGCCTTGAGTCGCGTCCGTTTAATGTCCTCATTATCTTGAACGTGGTTAAGCGCACGTTGTACTTCATCTGCTGCCTTACTAAATGCGCCATACTGTGAGTATACACTGGCTTTTGACTCATGATATGCCGCTTTGTTATCCAAAAACTCGTAGGCTTGTGTGAGAAGATCCCTTGCTAAAATATGCTCCGGTTTCTCTAACAGGAAAATTTTAAGCAGCTGCTCTGCCAGTTCATATTGTTTTGCTTTAATTGCTGCGTTTGCATAGTTTAGCGTGATCACCTGGTTGTTAGGTCGTAGTTGATGTTGAGCACTGAGCATTTCAACTGCTTTTTGCGGGGCATCGGTAGCGATAAGGTAATCGGTATACACATCTAAATAAAACAGGTTGTTCGGCTCTTTTGCCAACAACTCATCTAGCAGCTTACCTGACTCTTGATATTGCTTTGTGTCTAACAGCGCGATGGCAAGACCATATTTGATAGCACGTTTATCTAACTTTTGGGACTGCTGAAGTTGATTTTGAAAAAATGCAACGGCTGTGTCGTCATCATAATAATAGCGAGCCAGTACTCGACTCTTTGCAAGGGCATAGGAAAGACTTGAAGAATAATGTTTCTTTTCAAACTGCTGAGCCCTTAAGCGCACATCCGACACTCGGCTGTCAGGCAGTGGGTGGGTGAGTAAAAAAGCTGGAGGCTTATTTTTAAAGCGTATTTGGTCAGATAGTTTGGTTAAAAACTCGCTGGCTGCGTTAGGGTCAAAACCCGCTTTGTAGAGTGTGTTCATACCAAAGCGATCAGCTTCTTGCTCAGCTTTGCGGCTATGAGTTAGCTGGTTTAACGACGACTGTGTCTGACTTGCCGATAAAATTGCAATCCCCGCATCGGGAGCTACTACGGTTGCCAAGATACCGGTAATGAGTCCGGCGATTGTTAATGCGCTATTGTCTTGAGCATTTTGTACTCGTCGAGCTAAGTGGCGTTGAGTGACGTGTGCAATTTCGTGCCCAATGACGGAGGCCAGTTGACTCTCGTTATCAGACTGTGCAATTAGCCCTGTGTGTACTCCTACGTGACCACCATAAAATGCAAATGCGTTGATGTCTTTGTTGTTTATCCAAAAAAAGGTAAACGGGAAGCGGACATCGTTAGCATTGGCAACAAGGCGGTTGCCCAAGCTGGTCAAATACTCCTCCAGCACCGGATCGCCAACCACAGGAGAGCGAGAGCGAAGCTGCATCATCATCACTTCGCCTATTGCTTGTTCTTTTTCAATCGGCAACACCTGCAACGCGGAAGTGCCAAGATCGGGTAATTTTAATTCGGTTTGTGCAATACTTGAATGTGTTGTTACGAGTGCACATGCTAATAATATTGAGTTTAACAGGGGTCTAAACTGCATTCTAATCCCTTTTAAGGTCCTCTCCGAGCATTATTCTAGCGAGGTCAACTTCGTCATGGCATGCTCGAGCATCTTTTTCGCAAAGTTGGTAAAAGTCTTTTATTGAGACCCCGTCAACTCCTGTGATGTTCAATTCTTTTTGCAAAAAGCTAATGGTCATATGCAATACTTTGTGAGCATGCAAGATAAGGGCTTTGTCGGCAATGTCACCGCGTTCAAAATAAAATGCAATGAACTTATGTAATTGATTGATACGAAGCAAGTTTTTCATGGTATGAGGATCCCATACACGGAACTCTAAAAATCGATTATCTTTCACATAAGCGTCAATTTTAGTACCTTTTGCAATTGGATATGCCCAAAGTTCAAAACCACGGTCAGTAAACACTTGATGTAAAGCTATTTTTGGTTTGTTTTCACACTGAATAATCCCACTATCATCTTCGTATCCACCTAGTAGCTCAAGATTCCAATTTCGTTTGTCTAATAATCGCTTCACTGCATTATCAAAGCCATGATGGAGCAGTCCCTCACATTCGCTGACCGCAGAGGCTACAAGATGATAAAATGGTGGAAGCTCACCCCAATTTATTTGTTTTTTGTACCAATTTATTTCTTTTAATGTTGGATTGGCTGGCAATTGGGCCTTATTATTAACGCCTGGCATTAAGATTCCCAAAAAGTAGAATATGTTACTAAGAATAAACTATCAACGCCTTGAGGGCTACCGTATTGACTGAATTGTGTAGCAGTTCAGAGCCAAAATCTGTTCATGATCTTAGAGGGTTAACTTGCCCAGCCCTGTTTGTACAATTTAAGTGGCGCCTGAAGCACCACAATTATACACTGGGCAGACTTAAATTATTGTTAAACCAAGCACAAGATTTAACAGATATTACCCATTATTTAGACGGAGTTGCTGTGAAGTACCAAATAATTGAATTGGAAAACGGCGAGATGTATTTGGAGATCGCGGATGTTTGAGTTAGTAAAAGCATGGTATATCAAAAAGTTTTCTGATCCGCACTCGGTGACACTTTTGCTGCTTTTGGTTGCAACTGTGGCGCTATTGTACTTTTTTGGTAGCTATGTGATGCCAGTATTGGTCGCTATTGTGATCGCATACTTATTAGAATGGCCGGTTAATAAACTTGCGCGGATCACTGGCAGCCGGTTGATATCTGTTATCTTAGTGATGGCAGCATTTGCCAGCATCGCTTTGGGGCTAGTATTTGGTATCGTACCTGTGCTTTGGCAACAACTGAGTAATTTGTTGCAAGAAAGTCCAACAATGATTGAAGAGGGGAAAGACTTCCTTTTACACTTACCGGAATATTACCCGACGTTGATTTCTACGACTCAAGTACAAGCCATCGTGACATCAGTCGAGAATAAAATACTGGAATTAGGGGAGATCCTTGTTTCAGCCTCGCTTACTTCATTAAAGGATGTTGTGGCTTGGATGATATACCTAGTACTTGTGCCTTTGCTTGCCTTCTTTATGCTTAAAGACAAAAAAGAGCTGACGTCTGGAATTTCACAAGTTATTCCCAAAGATCGCAAACTTATCTCACAAGTTTGGCATGAGATGGATCAGCAAATAATGAATTACATTCGCGGGAAAGTGTTTGAAATTATCATTGTAGGATTAGTTAGTTATGCCACCTTTTCGTTTTTAGACTTGCGTTATGCAGCGCTCTTGGGGGCGTTAGTTGGGCTCTCTGTTCTAATTCCATTTATCGGGGCCGCGTTAGTGACGCTGCCAGTTGCTGCAGTGGCATTATTCCAATTTGGTCTTGCTCCTGAATTTTGGACTATCGTGATAGCTTATGGTGTTATTCAGGCATTGGATGGCAATGTTTTAGTACCACTGTTATTCTCTGAGGCGGTAGATTTAAACCCAGTGTACATCATTGTTGCTGTGTTGTTTTTTGGTGGCCTTTGGGGCTTCTGGGGGGTGTTTTTCGCCATTCCTTTAGCGTCACTAGTAAAAGCACTCATCAATGCTTGGTCAAGCAATAACCAGGGGCTGATAGCAAAGCAAGATTAATGGTGCCAAGTGGCGGAGCGGGATCTTCGTCACCATCCGAAAGTTTAATACCGTTCAACATCTGGGCGTACGTTGACACTGAATGAGTCAAAAGCGCCTTATCATGGGATTTGTCTGGCGCCTAAAAGTAGGCGCCAGACAAGTCATATCGCATTTTAGCTATGCCAAGCTGTTACTGAACGACTCTGCCAGTACTTTCTCTGACTACCATATTTGGTGTAAACACGTGACAAATATCTTTGTCACTATTGCGGTGGCCTCTTGTTTTTGAAAACAGCAGTCGTGCAGCGTGCTCTGAAATAACATTATTTGCTTGGTGAGCTGTAGTGAGCTTGGGCCAAGTTTGGCGCGAGAACGGAGAGTCCTCGAAGCCACTGATCGAAAGTTGACTTGGGATCTCTATATTCATCAGGCGTGCGGCAAAAAGTGCGCCAGCAGCAACCTCATCATTACCTCCTAAAATTGCAGTGATGCTGTTTGGATTACCATCAGCAAGTAAAGATTTTGCACCTTGAACACCAGACTCAAACGAGTAAGTACCATGGTAGAGGAGGGAGTCATCTGGTTGTATCTTATGAGCCGCTAGGGCGTCTCTGTAACCAGCTAAACGCTCGGCGGTTGATTTGTGCTCCTGATCGCCCAAAACAAAAGCTATTTTTTTGTGCCCTAAGCTAATCAAATGCTCTGTAATTTCATAAGCGGCCGCATAATCGTCCACAAATATACAATTCTTGGCACTGCTTTGTGCTTCTTTTGCTCGCCCAGAAAGCAGTCGTACGTAATGAATGCCAAGTTCATCTAGCAAGTCGATGATAGCTTGTTGCTCTGATAAAGGAGGTGTTAAAACAAGCCCTGCCAAGCGCGAGCGCTTGATCATTGTTACTAGTTCATCAGCCATATCTTCCGAGCTAAAACTGCAAGGATGTATTACCAGCTCATAGCCTTCGTCTTTACAACGAGATAACACCCCATTCTGCATATCGATTACATAATATGCGTTGGGATTGTCGTACACTAACCCGATAGCAAATGAAGAAGTACCGGCTAAGTTTCTTGCAGCAATGTTTGGCTGATAGTTTAACTCTTTTACAGCCAGCATCACTTGGTCATAAGTCTTTTGTCTAACTGAAGGTTCTTTATTGATTACCCGCGATACTGTTTTCATTGATACGCCAGCTAATTTGGCGACATCGTTAATAGTGACTTTCATGTAGTTGTTCTTCTATTTACAGGAGTGTGTAGATCATTATTAAGCGCAGAGGAATAGTAGCGTTTTATGCAAGTTTAAGCTAGCGCACAGTATTCCATTGTAATTACTTATTCGCCATTACGTCTTAATAAAAGGATCATCTATTTTTCTTAGGCTATTTATTATATACAGAATTTAGCACTACATTTCGCAGAAATAAATGAATGATACCGGTGTCAAAAATTTAATTTTAGGTTATTATTCGCAATGTAAAATTGAAAAGAAGCAGTTTGACAGCGTTGTCATTTTGGCATAATGTGCTTAATTAAAAGTGTTTCTTTGTTGTTACTTCCTGAAATATAAGGAAGTAACACGCATCTTAGGGGAGTGTGTAATGAGTGGTCGTGTAGAATTGGATAGTTGGCAAAAGCTTCGTCAGTCGGTGCTGCGAGTTGAACAACAGCATTTAAAAACGATGTTTGACAATGATACCCAACGATTTGATAAGTTTTCTCGTCAAATTGCCGGTGTATTGTTCGACTTCTCCAAGCAACGTGTTGATGACCAAACATTTTCTGAACTGATGCAGCTAGCAGACGAATGTGATGTTGCCGGTTGGCGAGAAAAAATGTTTTCTGGCCAAAAGATCAACATCACTGAAAATCGAGCCGTATTACATACCGCCCTGAGAAATAGAGCCAATACACCTGTTTATGTTGATGGCGTAAACGTCACAGAACAAGTAAATGCGGAATTAGAAAAACTAAAAGCGTTTAGTCAACGAGTTCGATCTGGTGAATGGGTAGGTTACACCGGTAAAGCGGTAAAAAATGTGGTTGCGATAGGGGTTGGTGGCTCAAACCTTGGCCCGCAAATGGTAACGGATGCACTGGCAGCTTATGCTGACGATACTCTCAATGTGCATTATGTCTCTAATGTTGATGGTGTGCAGATAGCGTCGGTACTCAAAGGACTAGATGCTGAAACAACGCTATTTGTGGTGTCTTCAAAAACCTTTACGACTTCTGAGACCATGACCAATGCAAAGACCGCTGTCGAGTGGTTTTTAGAGTCAGCGAATGATAAATCAGCCATAGCAAAGCATTTTGTTGCCGTAAGCACTAATCTCGATAAAACACGTGCATTTGGTATCAGCGATGAAAATGTATTTACCATGTGGGATTGGGTTGGTGGACGCTTTTCGCTTTGGAGTGCAATAGGCTTACCGATTGCGTTATATTTAGGTTTTGATGTGTTTATTGAAGTGCTTGAAGGTGCATTTGAAGTGGATGAGCATTTTAAAAGTGCCAGTAATCAGGACAACATTCCGTTGCTGATGGCATTGTTAAGTGTTTGGAATACCAGCTTCTTAGGCTATCAAGCCCAAGCTATTTTACCATACGATCAGGCACTTCATATGCTGCCAGCATATTTGCAGCAAGGTGAGATGGAAAGTAATGGTAAACATGTTACTTTTGCAGGTGAGCAGGTTGATTACACCACAGTGCCTATTATATGGGGAATGACAGGGATTAATGGCCAACATGCGTTTTATCAGTGTCTACATCAAGGTAATGTGATAGTGCCAGCTGACTTCATCGCATCAATTGAGCCTCAACAGCAAGTCGGAAAACATCATGAAATTTTGCTGTCAAACTTCTTTGCGCAAACTGAAGCTATGATGGCAGGTGTAAATGCAGAGCAAGTGCGAACAGATTTAGCTGCTAAAGGTAAATCAGAGTCTGAAATTGATGATTTGATCCCGCACAAAATTCATAAAGGCAACCGTCCAACCTCTTCGTTTATCCTTGATAAAATTGATGCCAAAGCGGTCGGTCGTCTAATAGCACTGTATGAGCACAAAATTTTCTGTCAGGGCATTATTTTGAATGTGTGTTCATTTGACCAGTGGGGTGTTGAGCTGGGTAAAGGGTTAGCTTCAAATATAGAAGCCGAGTTAACGCAAGAAGGCATCACTCACCCTCACGATAGCTCTACAGCTGGATTAATGGCTTACTATAAGCAAAAAAGAAAAAATTAACACTTTAAGTGGAACTTAAAGTAAACAGAATACCTTTGAACGGGTAGCGCTGGAGTGCTTAGAGCCTGTATTTTTGTGAGAGGAAATACAGGCTTCTAAGGCTCATTTATACCAAAGTGCATTAAATATCTATTTTGAGACGCGGAGCTAGGCGAATGCTTTACAGCTTAGTTATTTTAAACTGGGAACCTCTAATGCAATAAGCGTCGGGCCTCAGCCTCAAATTGAGTAGATATGAAGTAACATTGGTATTACAGTGCGTTGCAATCGAAACATCACCCGTTAGCTAAGTAATTTGGTAGGCTTTGGAGTAGCGCCAAATCGAATAAACAATGCGTGTACAAAGCACGCGCCTAACCTATGAGAGTGAATTATGCTTAATCCTTTTGACATCGTAATTTTTGGTGGGGGGGGTGATTTAGCACTTCGTAAACTCCTACCAGCTTTGTATCGTGCATATCAAGAAGGTAACCTACCTGAGGGCACTCGCATTTTACCGACCGTTCGTGAGCAAAATAAACAACAAGAATTTATCGAAACGACTCATAGTGCGTTACAAACCCATCTCGGCAAAGGTGAATACAACAAAAAAGATTGGTCTGCATTTTCGCAATTTTTAGTTCCTGTTGTTGTGAATGTGACAGAAGAAGATGAATATTGGGATACACTAAAAAATATCTTGGCAGATGGTGAAGAAAAGTCTCGTGTATTCTATTTATCGCTGCCACCAGCGGTATATGGCCGTTGTTGTGAACTGTTGTCAGTTAAAGGATTAATCACTGAGCACTCTCGTGTTGTAGTGGAAAAACCAATCGGCTATTGCGGCAAATCTGCTGAAGAGATTAACGCTAAAATTGGTGAGTTTTTTGCCGAAGAGCAAGTGTTTCGTATCGACCACTATTTAGGTAAAGAGACAGTACAAAACTTGATGGCGTTGAGGTTTTCAAATGCATTATTTGAAAACCTGTGGGATGCTAAAACGATTGATAATATTCAGATCAGTATTTCAGAAACTGTGGGCTTGGAGAGTCGAGCTGGCTTTTATGACAAAGCAGGTGCGCTTCGCGACATGGTACAAAACCATTTACTGCAATTACTATGTTTGGTTGCGATGGAGTCTCCTCATAAACTCAATGCCAATAGCATCCGTGCTGAAAAGCTAAAAGTGTTAGAAGCACTACGACCTCTGGTAGGTGAGCAGGTCGATGATAATGTGGTACGAGGTCAATATGTGCCAGGCGATTTGGAAGGTAAGTTAGTCCCTGGTTATCTCGAAGAGTTAGGTGAAGGTTCAAGTAAAACCGAGACCTTTGTAGCTATCCGCGCACATATAGATAACTGGCGTTGGTCAGGCGTGCCTTTTTATCTAAGAACCGGTAAACGCATGAAAAAACGCTGCGCTGAAATCGTGGTTGAGTATAAGCCGGTTTCTCACAATGTGTATGGTGACGCGGCAGGCCCTATTCAGCCAAACCGTTTGGTTATTCGACTGCAGCCGGAAGAAAGTATTCAGTTAACGTTAATGTCAAAACGTCTCGATAATCTCGAGATGCAACTTGAGCCTGTAACGCTCAATATTTCCTTAAGTGAAAAGTATAACAATGGTTACCACTCAGACGCCTATAAGCGTCTAATGTTAGACGCAGCAGCGAATAATCCAGCACTGTTTATCCATCGTGATGAGGTGCGCCAAGCATGGCAATGGATAGATCCGATTGTTGAACGTTGGCAAGATAAAGGTGCACCATCTCTTTATCGCGCTGGTTCATGGGGACCTGAGGATGCAGATGAATTACTAGAAGAAAATAAACATGTCTGGTTTAATGCAGGAGAGCATGCGTAATGGCTAATATCACAGAAAGAGAGTTTGTTTCTAAAGATGAAATGACAGCAGCGCTTACTGAATTGCTGCAAACAGCTCTCTCGGAGGGGATCGCAACAGATGGTAAAGCGGTGTTATTGGTTTCGGGTGGCTCTTCACCTGCACCAGCGTATCGTCACCTGAGTGGTGTCGAGCTAGGCTGGGACAAAATCACGGTTGCTATGGTTGATGAACGTTGGGTAGACGCTGAGCATGAAAAGTCTAACGAAGCATTTATCAAATCGACATTGTTACAAGACAAGGCGGCGGGCGCTCGATTTGTAACAATGAAGAATCGAGCTGCATCGGCAGAAGAGGGCGTGCAAGTGTGTGAGTCTGACTATGCTGCATTGAAACGGCCTTTTGATGTAACGATTCTTGGGATGGGGCCTGATGGTCATACTGCGAGCTTATTTCCTAATGCCGATGGGTTAGAACATGCACTAACAACTACCGATACGGTGTGTGCAATCAATGCGCATCAAAGTGAAGTCACAGGAGAGATAACAGAGCGTATGAGTCTATCATTAGCAGGAATAGCTCATTCTAAAACCGTTGTATTATTGATCTCTGGTGAGGAGAAAAAGGCAGTGTATGAAGCTGCAAAGCAACCAGGCTCAGAGTATTCGGTTCCATTGCGTGCTGTATTAACTCATCCTGATATTGATTTGACTGTATTTTGGTGCCCTTAACTTCAAGCATACACAAATACATAGCTAGACTATAAGGTCGGCTCGAGAGCCGATTTTATAGTTGGATTTGTGGCTTGAATCTAAAAATTTAGTATCATTGGATATTTAGCAGATAAACGAAAACAATACTTCTTACTTCTTACTTCTTACTTCTTACTTCTTACTTCTTACTTCTTACTTCTTACTTCTTACTTCTTACGAATAATAGCAATAGTTTTTACTTATTTAAAATTAAGCATTGAGCTTATCAGCAAGTCCCATAATGGGGTATTCTAATTTGTGCAAAAGAGAGCAATGACTTACGTGTCAATCGCAGAGTTTATGGGCATTTGTCATAAAAAATTCTCTTAAAATTACTAGACAGGAGTAACCCTCAATACTATAATGACAGCGTTGTCATTGATATTTATTCTCATCTTTAGCTTCTGCCCAAGCTGAATGGGAAAATGAATACACATCCCCTTGTGTGTATTCACCATATTTTGACGTACCTATTTTGATGTCACTCCATCCTAAAAACCTACAGCAAAAAATTTTTTTGTGTTATTCTCAGCTTGTTTTTGTAACAAACCATATATTGGCCGTATTTAAATCTATATTTATCAACAAGATAAATTCTTATATGAATATTTTTTGAATAGCAGACCAAAAAAAATTGTAGCGAATATGTAATTTACGGTGTATGGTTTGTTATTAGATGACAGCGTTGTCATCATCACTGGGCAGAAGTGATTTAAAAAACCAACAAAATGATTCAAGGGGAATCCTGTGTTAGCTAATAATTTCAAAAAAAGCTTACTTGCAGTTAACGTCAGCATCGCACTAGGTGCGGGCTTTTCAGGTGCTGTAGCTGCAGAAGAAAGTCAAAATCAAGTACAAGAAAACGTAGAAGTCATTGAAGTTCGCGGTATTCGCCGCTCTTTAGAAGCGTCAATGAACACAAAAAGATTTGCCAACTCCGTTGTTGATGCTGTATCAGCAGAAGACATTGGTGACTTCCCTGATAATAACCTTGCAGAGTCTTTAGGCCGTATTCCTGGTGTTACCGTTTCCAGACAGTTTGGTGAAGGCTCGGCTGTATCTATCCGTGGCGCATCAAATCAGCTAACCAAAACTTCATTGAATGGTCAAAATGTCGCTTCTACGGGTTGGTATACTGAGCAAGCAATTGATCGCTCATTCAACTATTCAATGCTTGCACCTGAAATGATTGCATCAATGGAAGTATACAAGTCTTCGCAAGCAGACATCGTTGAAGGTGGCGTAGGTGGTACAGTAATTGTGAATACTCGCCGTCCTTTAGATTTGGATGCTAATACGGTATTCGGTTCGTTGAAAGCTACAAGGTCTTCTATCTCAGATGAGACAGACCCTAATGCGTCAGCGTTATACAGCTGGAAAAATGAAGCTGAAACATTTGGTGTGTTAGGTGCAATTGCAAGATCTGAGTATTCGTTAGAGCGTTTGGGCGATGAAGGACTACCAGTTTGGGCCGGTCGTATTGCACCAACTAACTTTAAGCAAGAACGTGAAAGAACAGCAACCGATATTCAGCTTCAATATGCTCCAACCGATAGCTTAGATTTTGGCTTTCATTACATGAATTTAGAGCTAAAAGCGAATAATCTAAACACTCAAATCTGGATTCCTCAAAACCTCGAAAATTGCTCTACAAACGCACAAGGTGTTCCAGTCAAATGTACGTCTACTCAAGCTTGGGTAGATGAGACCGGTGGGGTACAGCCATACTATGATGTTAGACCACGTCAAGCAACGATGGAAACCGAATTATTTGCTTTTGATATGACTTATCAAGGTGAGCATGTAAAGATTGAATTCCAAATCGGTACAACTGAAGCTACTGGTGGTACCAACTTCGAAACTAACTATGCTGCCTTAACGGATGTTAGCGGCACTATAGGAACGATTGATGCTACAGGCGATAGAATCAAGTATGATATTGCTAACCCAAATTATGCGGTAAGTGAATTGGGTGTAGGTGCGAACTCAATTCTTAATGCGCCGAATATAGACGAAGAAGACTATACACAAGTCGATTTTACTTTCCCTCTAGAGGGAGATTTCTTCATATCATTAAAGACCGGCGTGCGATGGGTACACCATGAAGTAGAAAAGTCTGGTAACCGACCGCTTCTATCTAGTGCTGATCCTGTTTCTGGGCTGGTTACGGGTAAGTTCATTGATGCTGGCGAAGCTGGATTCCTAATTCCTGAGCCTGATGCTGGCGCGATGATCGCTCATACTAAGAGCTTGATATCTGATTGGGTAGAAGAGCGCGCAGCATACTCGTCAATTGTTGAAGATAACTTAGCCGCATATGTTATGGCTAACTTCTCGCACGAAAACGTGAGAGGTAATATTGGCTTAAGATATATTAGCACTGATATTTCTTCAGACGCATATGCATTATCTCCGGGTTTTGTTGACCCGATTATTGATAGAAATAATGGTTATTCAAACGAAATTGTAACTGAAGAGTCTAGTTATAATGAGTTACTACCAAGCTTTAACGTCGCTGTTGACGTAAGTGAAGATATTATCGTACGCTTCTCGGCCGCAACTGTAATCGCTAGACCTAATTATAATGACTTGTTTACAAGCTCATCGTTGAAAGGTTATGGTGATAATATTCCAACAAACCAATCGGTAGAAAAAGGCTCTGTAGCACTAAGCCCGTTTAAAGCGAATCAAGCTGACTTAGGTGTAGAATGGTACTACAACGCAAGTAGTTTGGTTGCAGTTTCATATTTCACCAAGCAAGTTGATACGTTCACAACTTTTGCAAGTATTCCTGGACAACAAATTGGTATCGTTGACCCTGACTCAGGTGAAGATAGCTGGACTGTTCAGTCATTTAAGGATGGCCAAGGTGGCGACATCAGCGGCGTAGAATTCCAATGGCAGCATACGTTTGAAAATGGGTTTGGTGGGGTATTTAACTATACCTACGCAGATGCAAAAGCAGATGCAAAGAACTACTCAGATAAAAACGATATCTTCTCTGATTCATCAAAGCACACGGTCAATGCAGTAGCGTTTTATGAGAATGATGATTTCTCAGCGCGTGCTGCATATTCATGGCGCTCTGATTACATGATCCGTGAAGTTGGTTTCTATGGTAACCGTGAACACCAAGACTTTGGTACGCTAGACTTGAGTTTTAGCTATAAAATCAACGAGAACTTTACGGTTGTTGCTGATGTAACAAACTTACTAGAAGAAGATAGTATCCAAGTAGGTCGTGACATTGGAGAGTCGCCTGTTGAGCAAAGAACATCTTATGGCTACCCATCTTATAGCTATGAGGGTGAAGCGAGATACTCTTTAGGCCTTCAGTATCGCTTCTAATTTAATTGAAATTGTAAAAAGCTCGGGTAACCGAGCCTTTTTATTTTTAAATAGATTCTTATTATTTCGGAAGATTTAATACCAATTAGTCTTAATACTTGCCCAATTTGAAGCCTACAGCATTAAAAATTTCTCACTTAGAACAACTAAATAGCAAAATGTTCGCCTTACCTGTATACAGCTAGGTATCTTTGCGATAGTAGGACGCGTAGTGGTGTTATCGACAAACTTTTTTTGCCTCAAAATAGCAAGCTTAATGAAGTGTATTGGTATAAGTTAATCCTAGATAGCTAGAAATATTTTGAGTTATGGTATGAAACTACAGAAAGTCATTATTTTAGGTGGTGGGACAGCTGGTTGGTTGGCCGCCAATCATTTAGCAAAAAGGTTGAATGCAGAGCTAAGTCTAGATATTCATATTGAGCTGATTGAGTCAGAGAGTATACCAGCAGTAGGAGTTGGCGAAGGTACTGTCCCTTTCATGAAGGAAACACTTAAGCATTTTGGTATTGACGAAGAATTGATATTTAAAAATGCGGAGGGGTCTTTTAAACATGGTATTAAATTTTCTGATTGGTTATATAACCCTGAAAGTAACAATGGTCATTATTACTATCATCCGTTTCAGCCATATCCCAGCGGCCACGAGCAATTAATACGGGCTTGGTTAAGTAACCCAAACCGTTGTAAGTTCGAACACTTTATGTCGACACAGGCCACGGTTGCGGAGTTGGGCTTAAGTCCCAAAGCAATCACTCAAAGAGAATATGATGGTGTATTTGATTATGCTTATCACTTTGATGCTGCTTTATTTACTAAGTTATTGAAAGACAATGCTGTTAATGAGCTTGGTGTACACGTGAGCTATAAAACTATTGATGATGTGGAAATTAGCCAAGATGGCAGTATCAAGGGTTTAATAGCAAATGGTGAGCGATTTGATGCAGATTTCTTTGTTGATTGCTCTGGGTTTGAAAGCCTTTTGCTTGGTAGAGCCATGAATGTTGGCTTTAAAAGCTTATCTAACACTCTGCTTGCCGACACGGCGTTAGCGATCCAATCACCCTACCAGGATAATAGTACATCAATCAACCCGTATACTACTGCAACAGCTAAAGAACATGGCTGGATCTGGGATATTCAATTGCAATCAAGAAAGGGGGTTGGCTATGTTTATTCTAGTAATCATACATCGGACGATGATGCACAAAGGTGCTTAGCACTATATCTAGATGTTGAACCTCAGGAGCTCAATGTTAGAAAAATTGATATGCGTTGTGGCTATCGAGAGCAATTTTGGGTAAAAAATGTGGTTGCGTTGGGGCTTGCGCAAGGTTTTGTTGAGCCATTAGAAGCGACAGGGTTGTTAGTGTTCGACTTAACAGCTTCAATGCTTGCTCACGCACTGTCAAGTGGAGAGCTTAGCTTTGCGTTGGAATCTCAAAAGTTTAATAGAGATGTTGAGAGAATGTGGTTGAACATCAGTGACTTTATTAAGTTACATTATTGCTTGTCAAAGCGCACCGATTCATCTTTTTGGTTGGATAACTGCAGTACCGATACGATACCTGATTCACTTCAACAAAAGCTTGAAATGTGGAAAGTACGTGCACCACACAAATTTGACTTTACAGATAAGCTCGGGGTATTTGATATCTCGAATTACTTGTATGTGTTATACGGTATGGAGTTTTTACCTACTCAGGTTGTGACATCAGAAGCTTCTATGCAGATTTATAAAGGCTATCAGGAATATCAAGCCAGTGTGCTAAAAGAGGTCAACAGTAATTTGAGACCACATAGAGAACTGCTAGAGAAGTTAAAGCTATATGGTATACAGCGTAATTAGTCGCCCCTGAAACCA